>NZ_JAUBQB010000195.1:0-1347 GCF_036701035.1 Microcoleus sp. Pol7_B2
CCGCCATTTGAAGTAATGGATGCTGCTTGAATGCTGTTTGCAGCGCCTAAAAAAACTGAACCTGCGATCGCGATATTGCCAACTTGAATGCTGGCAGGTGAAGAACTCGCGGGTGCTAGAGTGCTGTTTCCAGTGAGGGAAGTGGGTAGGTTGCCAGCCGTAAAAACTAACTGCGGTCGATCGCTAGATGCGGAAGTGATAGCGAGATCGCCGACTGCGATCGCGCCTTGGGCTTGCACTCCCAGAGAAGCGCCTGCGTAATTACCAAAAGAGACGTTTCCGCCTGAGATGATCGTAGAACCGCCTGAACTTGCGAAGTTGCCGGGGCTACCTTGAAGTGTGGCAATTGAGAAATCGCTGCCAGCTCTGAAGAGCGCATCACCGGATACAGTACCGTTACTGATAAGTGTGATGCGGCCGTCAGCGCTCAGTAAGCTTTGGGAGTGATTGCGCGCCTGGATGTCTATTTGGCGATCGCCCTGCACGGTTAGGTTTCCACCCACATCAGTAACAAAAGAGTTAGCCACGCTGTCGCGGATACGGACAATTTCCCCCGCTTGCAATTTCAAGTCACCGGTTGTTTGTAGTTGCCTGTTTACTAGAGTCAGGTTACGCGCGGCTGACACTGTAGCCGTTTGAGCAGACACTGCTAAATTTTGGTTCGCACCTGTGGCCGGAGTGTCGGCGATCGCCACATCCCCAGCTTCTATTTGCAAGTCTGAATTCGTTAGCTGTACGCTTCCGTCGCTATTAACTGTAACGCCTGTAGCGTTGCTGCTACCTCCTGTCAGCAGTTGGGACAGGGTGAGGGGATTCAACGGCACAGGGGCAGAATCTAGATTAGAAGAGGGGGAAATTTCTAAACTCAGCAGATGCCCTGCTTGAGAAATGCGGACTAAGTTTTCTCCGGGCACCGATGCGATCGCAATTTGCCCGGACGGTGCGGACAAAGTACCGGGGCTGAAAACTGTTCCGCCTATTAAAGCTAGCGTTTGCCCGTTAGGTACGCGCAGTTGACCGAAATTTGCGATCGCCCCTGGCTGAGCTGTAGCAAAATTTAAAATGCTTGGCGTTCCTGTTAGCATAGCGTATTCATTAACGCCAACTGCCTGAAACCAATTGTTGCCAAATCCGATTCCGGTTGCTGTCGTTGCCAAGAATGAACCAGGCACGTTTAGTTGAGCGCTGGAACCAAAAACAATCCCCGCCGGATTCATCAGAAATAAGTTAGAATTACCGCCTATTACTTGAATTAAACCGTTAATATAAGAAGCATCGCCACCCACAACTCGCCCTAAAATATTGCGGATAGTGGGTTCAGAAATAAAGTTAACAATTTGACCGTCT
>NZ_JAUBQB010000145.1:0-6436 GCF_036701035.1 Microcoleus sp. Pol7_B2
AACTTATATTTAACTCTGCTTGAATATATCGATCGCTCCTGCTCTTGGTTGGCGATCGATTATTCAGCAAGCCCTAATTAATCGCGCGAGAGATGTAACTATCGCGCGATTAATTTTAGGGAATAGTCCACAGTCAACAGTCAACCATCATTCCGGTGTCACCGGAATTGATATCAACTACATTCTCTGACTACTTGATAGAAATTTTTGCGCCCACAGCTTCAAGCTGTTTCTTCATTTCTTCAGCAGCTTCCTTAGCAATAGCTTCCTTAACTGCTTTCGGTGCGGCTTCTACCAAATCTTTTGCTTCCTTCAGACCCAGACCGGTAATTGCGCGGACTTCCTTCAGAATGGCGATTTTCTTGTCAGCAGGAACTTCTTCCAGCATGACAGTAAATTCGGTTTGCTCTTCTACGGGTTCAGCAGCGGCTCCACCACCTGTACCGGGCATCATCATCATGCCGCCGACAGGAGCAGCAGCGCTGACGCCGAAAGCTTCTTCAATTTGCTTGACCAATTCAGAAGCTTCGAGCAAAGTCAGAGACTTAAGTTTTTCCAAGATTTCATCAGTTGCAGTAGACATTCGTTAAACTCCTAGTTCGATTGTAGGTTTGGGATTTGGAATTTGAGATTTGCTCATTCATCATTAGTTTTTCGTCTCCAGTCTTCTATCTATTGCTAAATACTAATGACTGAGGACTAATGACTAATTACTAATGACTTACACAGATGCGCTTTCTGCTTCTGCTTCTGGTTGCGCTTCTGCTTGTGCTTCTGGTTGTGCTTCTGCTGCTACTTCTGCTGAATCGCCGTCTTTTTCAGCATAAGCTTTAAGACCGCGAGCGATCGAAGTAGGAACTTGATTGATACCCACAGCCAGCTTGGTTGCGACACCGTTGATAGCGCCAGCAATTTGAGCCATGAGTTGTTCTTTCGACGGCAGATCAGCTAATGCTTTAACATCAGCTTCTTTCAGTACCCGTCCTTCCATCACGCCGCCGCGAAGTTCAGTCTTCTTAGAAACTTTTTGGAATTCTTGGTAAGCTTTAATCGCGCCGCCAATATCTTCTTGCACGAACAGAAATGCCGACGTACCGGTCAGCAATTCCTGTATCGGCTGCCAGGTTTCGTTGCCTTCAACCGCAATTCGCATCAGCGTGTTTTTTGCCACTTGGCAACTGCTGCCTTTCGGACGCAAACGCCGACGCAAATCTGTAATTTCAGCAACAGTTAAGCCCGTGTAGTCGATCACGATCGCCAGTTGAGATTCGCTCAAGGTTTGCTTGAGGTCTGCAATAATCTCATTTTTTACTGCTAAAGTTTTGCCCATACTTATTTCACCTCCTTTTAGGATCGAAAACTGCCCACCAAAAACCCCGACCTTAGAGCCGGGGCAGAGAATTAAAAATTAACAAGTCAGAATTAAAAATAGAAAATTTCTAATCTTTGAGTCTTGAGTTTTTATTTCTTCAGCCTCGGCAGGAAATTAAGCGGTCGGCACCTGCGGTCTTCAGCTTATTGATTTTTGATTAGGCTATCATCAGAAGGCAGAGATTAGCAAGGGTCTGGCGTAAGTCTTGTGAGAGATTTACACAGACAGCCGAAGCTGTCTTTTACCTTCTGCCTTCTGCTTAATTCTGTACTAGGCAGCATCAAGTTTGGTATCGCGCAGAGCACTGATATCGACTTCGATCGACGGGCCCATTGTTGCGGATACGTACAAACTGCGCCAGTAGCGACCTTTAGCACCAGAAGGACGGTTGCGGTCAACAGTTTCTTGCAAAGCATGAAGGTTGACGAGCAAATCTTCCGCTGAGAAAGCTGCCTTGCCAAACATAACATGAACGATGCCAGTTCGATCGGCACGGAATTCTAGTTTACCACCTTTAAACTCGTTGATCGCCTGAGCAATGTCAGTCGTCACCGTGCCACCTTTCGGAGAAGGCATCAAACCGCGCGGGCCCAACAACCGACCCAATTTTGCCACCAACGGCATCACGTCTGGGGTAGCAATCAGGCAATCGAAGTCCATCATGCCCTTCTGAATTTCATCGATCAACTCTTCAGAACCAGCAATATCCGCGCCGGCATTCAGAGCTTCTTTAACTTTTTCGCCCTTAGCAATCACCGCAATTCTGACTACTTGACCAGTTCCTTTTGGTAGCGATACAGTTGTCCGCAACTGTTGGTCAGTATATTTCGGGTCAATTCCCAAACGGATGTGAGCTTCAGCAGCTTCGCCAAACTTAGCGGTTGCTGTTTCTTTCAAAAGTTGCAGAGCTTCCAGCGGTAGATAAGGTCTGTCTTCAACTTTCTTTTGAAGTTCTTGCAGTCTTCGCGATACTTTCTTTGCCATTGCTATCTCCTGGGGTCAGTTGATTTTAGAGTTTAGATTTTAGAACTGAGCCGTTTTGGCCATTTCAAATCTAAAACATTTGCGATTCTTAGCGAAGCTTTGCTTCTCCCCCTGAATCGACTTAGGACTTACGATTTGAGCTTGAAGATTTTAGCTTCAAAATCATGAATTACTGACAACTGCCAACGGGCAACTGACTTTAATCCGCGATCGCCACGCCCATATTTTTAGCCGTTCCTGCCACAATTTTCATAGCAGCCTCAACATCATTAGCATTGAGGTCAGGCATTTTGGTTTCAGCGATTTCTCGTAACTGAGCCTGTGTAATCGTCCCTACTTGCTTGCGGTTAGGTTCTCCCGAACCTTTAGCAATGCCAGCCGCTTTTTGAATCAAAACCGACGCCGGCGGGGTTTTGAGAATAAACGTAAAACTGCGGTCTTCAAAAACCGAAATTTCTACCGGAACCACCAGACCTGCTTGGTCTGCGGTTCTAGCATTGTACTCCTTGCAAAACATCATAATATTGACGCCGTGCTGACCCAGAGCTGGGCCGATCGGAGGAGCTGGGTTGGCTTTTCCCGCCGTAATCGCCAACTTAATTACTGCAACAACTTTCTTTGCCATTAGTTAGTTCTGTTTCTGAACCTGATTGAACTCCAATTCTACAGGCGTATCGCGCCCAAAAATCGAGAGTAAAACTTTGAGCTTGTTTCGTTCCGGGCTAACTTCAATCACATCACCTTCAAAATCCTTAAACGGCCCGGAAAGTACCACAACGTGGTCTCCAGTAGACATCGATACTTTGACAACTGGTTCTGATTCCTGAGCGTTTCTGAAGATCCGTTCTACTTCCGAATGACTCAGAGGTAGCGGTTTGACGTGACCCCTGCCGCGCCCGTAGCGGCGTTTCTGCTCTGCCCCGACAAAATTAATTACATTCGGGGTATTCTTGATCACCTGCCACGTATCCTCGTCCATAAACATACGGATGAGTACGTAGCCGGGAAAGATTTTTTCATCTGACTGCCGCCTGGAACCGTCTTTGCCGACTTTGATTGCCGGAGTTTGCGGAATTTCTACTTGAACGATGCGATCGGCAACATCCAAAGTTTGAATCCGCTGATCCAAGTTTGCCTTCACCCGCTTCTCGCAGCCAGAGGCAACTTGAACAGCATACCAGCGAGCATCAATCTCCGGCACATCTGGCGATGCTGCCTGTCCAGTCGCTTCTGTGGAATACTCAGATTCTTCTGATGCAAAAGTCATGGCCCAAACACCTTTCCCGCGCCCCAGTTAAAGAAGTTATCCACCAAATAGATCAGACTTGCTGAGAGGATTACCATCAAAAGCACGGCCAAAGACTCGCTGATTAGCTGCTGCCTGCTGGGCCAAACCACTTTGTCGAGTTCTTCTCTAGTTTCCTTAAAAAAACCCGCAGGGTTAAACCCAGGCGCCGTTATTTCTTGAGTTTCTTGAGCTTCGTCTTTTTTCGCCACGATTCAATCCCCCTTGCGATTTTAGATTTTAGATTTTAGCTGGTGTGAGTGGCTCGCGGCTCTCAGATTTTGTGACACTAACCACTTACGCCCAAGTCCCAAATCTCAAATCTAAAGCCACGACTTTTTACAAGCCCAACCAATCAACGGCGTAAATGCCGATCGCCGAAACCGATGATCGAGAAGCCACACCGAGCATTTGTTAATGGCATTTTTTGCGAACCGCCCACAAAAATTAATTCTACCCGAAAGTTTGCGGTTTTGACTGTTACCAGCCAATAGTCCGGGCGCTTTCGGGCAGAATTTAATGTTTGGTGATTCAGCGCGCCCTGGAGGACTTGAACCCCCGACATCAGGTTTTGGAGACCTGCGTTCTACCAACTGAACTAAGAGCGCACAGGTGAGGTTGCTGAAATTCGCTTAACCTCTAGATTTCTATTTTAACACAGTGCGCTCGTAAATGGGAAACTTTTTTTTGAAATTTTTTAATTTCCCATGAACCATGAACCAAATGGAAGCTGGGTGCATTCCTACAGGGAGCGATCGAACCGCTGTTTGACGCGAGTAGCTTTGCCCACCCGATCGCGCAGGTAGTAAAGTTTTGCTCTGCGGACTTTCCCGCGACGCATCACTTGGATCGTCGCGATGCGGGGCGAGTGAATCAAAAACACCCGTTCCACTCCGACGCCTTGGAACACGCGACGGACGGTGATTGTTTCATTAATCCCGCCGTTACGCATGGCAATCACAGTCCCTTCGTAGGGCTGTACCCGTTCTTTGTTACCCTCTCTAATTTTCACGCCGACTCGCACTGTGTCGCCGACGTAAATTTCGGGAACTTGTTTATTGAGTTCTTGCTTGACTCTATCTATTTCTGCCGTCTCGATAGAACGGATTATTTCTGCGCCTTTCATCGGATTTACCAAAACTCACAATCCCTTATCATATATCGAAATGCCCGTTTTATGTCAAAAAAATTCTATGTTAGATACCTCTGGGGTCGTATTTCTGCAACTAGGGGCAATGGCCGCACTCGCCTTGTACGTCGCCGCCAACTTGGGAGCCAACGATGTCGCTAACTCGATGGGGACATCAGTAGGCTCGAAGGCGCTAACGCTGCGGCAGGCAATAATTGTTGCAGGCATACTGGAGTTTTCCGGCGCAGTGCTGTTCGGCCAAGGAGTTTCGGAAACTCTGGCAACAGGAGTTGTGAATGCACAAGTGTTCGCGGCCAAACCGCAAGTATTTTTAATCGGGATGGTGTCAGTGCTGATAGCTTGCGGGATCTGGCTGCAAATCGCTACCAGTCGAGGTTTGCCCGTTTCTTCATCCCATGCAGTGGTGGGCGCGATCGCGGGTTTTAGCTGTGTTGCAGCGGGAATTAATGCAGTTGATTGGCGAACCATCGGCACAATCTCCCTAACTTGGGTGGCGACACCTGTTGCTAGCGGTGCTTTAGCCGCAGTATTTTACAGTGTCGTGAAGTATTCGATTCTCGATCGGCCAGATCCTCTATGTCAAATGCGCGAGTGGATACCTTGGCTGAGTGCAGCAATGCTGAGCGTATTTGGGATAATTGTACTGCCGTCTGTTGTGGATGTTGCTTTGGTGCAGACAGGGGCGATTGCCGCCGCGCACGATCGATTTGGCTGGAATCTGCCAATTCACGATATTGTCATTGGCATTGGAAGTATTGGGGCGATCGCCTTGACACTCAATAGCTGGAAAAAATTAGAATCAGTTGAAAACCCAGAAGGCAGAGGGGAAAAGGCAGAAGGAATAAGTACAAACTCATCCCCCACTCCGACACACCGTCACTCTCTCATCGAGCAACAAATGGCGAGATTTCAAGTCTTGAGCGCCTGTTTTGTAGCATTTTCCCACGGTTCCAACGACGTAGGAAATGCAGTTGCTCCCCTAGCTGCGATCGCCTACATCCGGCGCACAGGTTCCTTTCCCTCAGAAGATTTCAGCGTTCCCCTGTGGATTTTAGTCCTCGGAGGCGCAGGAATAGTCATCGGTTTAACCATCTGGGGCAAAAATGTAATTGCCACAGTCGGCGAAAAGATCATCGAACTCCAACCAAGCGGCGGATTTTGCGCGGAATTAGCCACAGCCACCACAGTCTTGCTAGCATCCCGCTTCGGTTTGCCAGTTTCCACATCCCACGCTTTAGTCGGTGCAGTCGTCGGAGTCGGGCTGATCAAAGCTTGGAAAACAGTACGCTTGCAAACTTTGCTGTCAATTGGTTCGGCTTGGCTAGTGACAATTCCGATCGCAGCAGGTTTGGCTGCTATCATCTTCAGCGTCGCGCAATCCATTGGGCAATTTTAGATTTTAAATTTTAGATTGAGGCATTTCAGAAGAGTCAACAGTTAACTAATCCTTCTGATTGCCTCGGTTGGGATAAACTCGCGAAGGCAAAAGTTTCCAAGCCGCAGCATCTGCACCCCAGTTGCGAAAAATCTTTACAGACGCGAAAATTTTAGCGAAACGCCAATTATAGCACAATACGGTTCAGTTAAGAGCTATGCAGTGCTTAAAACAATAAATACAGGAGGATTCATTATTATTCCAGTACCT
>NZ_JAUBQB010000196.1:0-1300 GCF_036701035.1 Microcoleus sp. Pol7_B2
CTAGTACAAGCAAGCGGAAGTTAGGTTAGTATTGGATGCTACTGGTTGATTGGAGGATGATACCGTGCCCCAACTAGCCCCAAAATCGCTGGTTCTGGAAACAAAGGAACGAAAAGAACTATGGCAGATACTCAGTCGCCATACCACTCCCCAACAAATTGCACTCAGAGCAAAAATCATTTTGCTAGCTGATGAAGGTAGAAATCATCATGAGATTGCTCGTGAATTAGAGATTAGCCTGAAGATGGCAAGGCTGTGGAGAAAACGATGGATGGAGGGACAGACAAAAGAGCTCCCCGTAGCAGAGCGATTATGCGATGCACAGCGGAGTGGGACACCTGCTAAATTTGAGTTAGAGCAGGTACTACACCTATTCAAACTAGCCTGTGACGACCCTCAAGATTACAACCGTCCCATCAGTCAGTGGACAAATCGAGAATTAGCGCAGGAAATGGTACAGCAAAAGATTGTCGAAGAAATTTCGCCACGCCATGTCGGTCGATTATTAGCGGAAGCCGAACTCAAACCACATCAGACAGGTTACTGGCTCAATCCCCTCCCGACCAAAATTTTGATGCCAAAGTAACAGATATTTGTCAAGTCTACCTGAATGCACACAAAAGAGCCTGTGAAGGAGAACGCACTATCAGTTTGGATGAGATGACCGGGATTCAAGCGTTGGAACGGACAGCGCCAGACTTAACTATGCGTCCTGGCAAGATTCAACGACGAGAGTTTGAATACATCCGGCATGGTACCCAAACCTTAATTGCCAGCTTTGATGTCGCCACTGGTCGAGTCATTTATCCCAGCGTTGGCAATACCCGCACCGAATTCGACTATCTTACTCATGTACAACAGACGATTGCCACTGACCCAGATGCAGTTAAATGGCATTTGATTATGGATTGCTTAAACACCCATCAATCGGCCTCTCTAGTGAGGTATGTGGCACAGGTCGAGGGTTTAGACATTGACTTAGGCATCAAGGGCAAGAGTGACATTCTGCAATCGATGAACACTAGAACAGAGTTTTTAACACAGGCCAGCCATCGTATTGTGTTTCACTTCACGCCCAAACATTGTTCTACAGCGAGATCAAATTGAAATATGGTTTGGTATTTTGATGCAGAAGTTACTCAGGCGGGGCAGTTTTCTCAGTCAAGCTGACTTAAAAACACGTATTCTTGACTTCATCGACTATTTCAACCGCACCATGGCAAAACCCTTTCAGTGGACTTACAAGGGGAAAGCGCTAGCTGCTTAAAATAGTACCTCCACTTCCGCCTAACTCTACTAG
>NZ_JAUBQB010000014.1:0-106851 GCF_036701035.1 Microcoleus sp. Pol7_B2
AGAGGTACTGGAATAATAATGAATCCTCCTGTATTTATTGTTTTAAGCACTGCATAGCTCTTAACTGAACCGTATTGTGATATAACCCACAGTTAGCACACGGCACTGCCGTGTCCCTACAATTAATCGGGCGATGGTTACATCTTTCGCGGGGATGAGCGATGATTTTGAGGTAGGGAAACGGCACTGCCGTGTCCTCCGACAATTAATCGGGTGATGGTTAGATGCGAGGGGAGCGATCGATTATTTTGGGGTAGGGAAACGGCACTGCCGCGTCCTCCGTTACTATTTAGGAGTACGGGTTTCAACCCCTGCCGGACTAAAACAATGACTTTTATGAACTAAAACAATGACTTTTATGAACTAAAGTAATGACTTTTATGAATTGACCTTACAAGAAATCTATTGAATGATTGTAATCAAGAGATTTCTAGTAGGAATTATATTATGAACAAAGGTCAGTTCAAAAAAATACTTTGTTTCTTAATGACCTCCTTGACCGTCTTTCTGGTCACAGTCACTCAGGCAGGCGCCCAACAACTACCGTTTTACTGGGATAACATCAACGTCACAATCGACGTTCAGACCAACGGAGATATGTTAGTTACGGAAAAGCAAAAATATGTGTTCACAGCCGACTACAACACTGAACGATATCGCTACATTCCTTTAGGTAAGGTAGATGAAATTAAAGATGTCACCGTTCAAGAAAATAATCAAATAATTCCGAGTAGCACGGGGATTGAAAACAATGAACTTTGGATTCGTTGGCAACATCAATTAAAAGCGCCAGAATCACATACTTTTGTCATCAAATATCGCGTGGTAGGCGGATTGCAGGTAGATGGTGAGAATACTCTAGTTTATTGGAAAGCCATTGCAGCGGGTCGCAAAGCTCCCATTAAGACGGGAAAAGTTACGGTCCAATTACCAGAAGCTTTGTCAGGGAAAGTTCTCTCGTTTACGAATTTTGGTACAGCCGCAGTTCCGCGTCAAGTAGATCCTAAAACATTTGAGTTTGTGGCAACTCAGCCTATTCAACCCCAACAAGAATTAGAAGTGCAAATTGCATTTCCCCAGCAAATTCTGAATATACCTCAACCTGGTTGGCAACAAACTGGAAACCCATCTCAAACTTCTGCGGGAGAAGAAGGCTTTTACATAAACCCCGCAACCCTTTTTTTTCTAATGTTGTTCGGACTTTTTCCAGCTTTAGGAATTATCACATCCATTGCAAATCGACGCTGCCCTGAGTGTACAAAGTTCAATCTCAAACGAACTTATAAAGTTTTGATTCCTGCAACTACTAGCCGTTCAGGAAAGCAGCAAGTTACCCATCACTGCGGAAGTTGCTCTTACCATCGCGAGTACGAAGAAGTAATTCCAGTCATTAGCCATAACAGTGGCGGTGGTGGCGGTGGCGGTGGCGGTGGCGGCGGTGGCGGCGGTGGCGGTGGCGGTGGTGGCGGTGGCGGTGGTTAATATCAACGGGAGTTACGCATCACAACCAAAGAAACCGGGTTTTTACCGAATCTGTGGGCTGTAAAGAAGTATTGTCGCAAAAAACCCGGTTTCTGAGCACCCGTTGATATATTGATCTTACCCAAATTCAGGACACGGCAGTGCCGTTTCCCTACAAATAATCGGGCGGTGGTTACATTTTTTATGAATTGCTCATGATTATTTTAGGGTAGGGAAACGGCATTGCGGAGTCCTCTTTTCAACATTTGGTAAAACTTTTATTGCCTCATTTTGGGGTACAACCGATCGCACTTCATGCACAATCATATTCCAAATATGACTTTTATGAATATAATTAATGACTTTAATGAATTGACTTCAACAGAAATTTATTTAATACTGATTGTAGTTAACAACTTTTCAGTACATTTGAGCTTAAAACAGGTTAAAAACTATGACTAAATCACGTTGGCTTCGCAAACTTTTACCATTAGCAGTATCTTTCGCAACTGCGATCGCAGCAGCAGGCGGTTTTGCCCCGCCAACTTCCGCTCAAAACAATCCGCCGCCGCAAGCCCAGGAAGTTCAACCAGCCCAAGCAGAAGGATTTAGCATTCCGATTTGGATCTATCCCGTAGGAGCCATGTTCCTAGTTTTCATCTTTATACCCAAGATTGGCTGGACTTTGGGATTAATTGCGATCGGCGAACGAGAAGTGGGAATTGTTGTCAAGAAATTCTCCCGCAAAAATTTGCCATCCAGTAGATTGATTGCTCTCGATGGCGAAGGAGGTTTGCAAGCAGATACCCTTCCTCCCGGCTGGCATTTTGGTTATTTTCCCTGGCAATATAGCATTCGCAAAGAACCAGTTGTGGTTGTCCCTCAAGATGAAATTGGTTTAATTATTGCCAACGACGGAGCCACCATTCCTCCCGATCGCATTTTAGGCAAAGTCGTCGATTGCGACAATTTCCAAAATGCCCGCAAATTCCTCACCGACGGTGGAGAAAAAGGACGGCAACTAGCAATTATTACAACTGGTACTTATCGGATCAATACGGCCGTATTTGAAGTCATTACTTCAGCTAATGCCACTGCAAAGGGTATGCAGCCGTCGGAATTTCAACTATACAAACTTGCTCCAGATCGCGTGGGAATTGCGAACGTGCTAGACGGGATTCCGATTGATGAAGGTGAAATTGCCGGACCGATAATTCCCGGTCACGACAATTTCCAAAAAGCTCAATCTTTCATCAAAGGTGGCGGGCGCAGGGGCTTGCAAGAACAGGTGATTTTATCCGGTTCTTGGAACCTCAATCCCTGGTTTGTGCAAGTAGAACAGGTAAAAATGACGGAAGTGCCGATCGGCTATGTAGGGGTAGTAATTTCCTATGTGGGAAAATCGCACCAAGATGTAAGCGGCGCCGCTTTTACCCACGGCAATCTCGTCAACAAAGGCGATAAAGGTGTGTGGGTAGAACCGCTTTACCCAGGCAAACATCCCATCAATACAAAAGTGATGAAAGTAGAACTTGTTCCCACTACCGATGTTGTTTTAAACTTCACATCGCGGTTCAGCGGAGAACACGGCTACGACTCCAAGTTAAGTGCTTTGAAATTGCTTTCTTTTGACGGATTCACCTTTGAGTTAGAAGTTTTTCAGATCATTCATGTCGGTACTTTGGATGCACCGAGAGTCATTTCGCGCCAAGGTTCGATGCAAAATCTAATCGACCAAGTGCTGCGTCCAATTGTGGGCAATTATTTTCGCAATTCTTCTCAAGAATATACAATACTCGATTTTCTAATTGCCCGCAGCGAACGCCAAGCAGAGGCGGCAGAACACGTTCGTCAAGCCCTGCGGGCCTATGATGTGCAGGCTGTTGACACGCTGATCGGTTTGATTTCGCCGCCAGAAGAGTTAATGCAAACATTGACCGATCGCAAAATTGCTCAGGAACAAGAAAAAACTTACGAAGTGCAGCGCATTTCAGAGTCGCAACGTCAAGAATTGGTGCGTGCAACTGCGATCGCAAACATTCAAAATCAGGTGGTGGCGGCAGAACAAGGGGTGAAAATTGCCCAACTGAGTGCAACTGCTGCGATCGAACACGCTAGTGGTGAAGCAGAAGGGATTCGGCTGATGGGACAAGCAAAAGCGGATGCTTATCAAGTTGGTGTCAACGCTTTGGGTACGCAGAGTTACACGCTGTTGCAACTGATGCAAGCTGTCTCAGATGGTAGCGTTCGCGTCGTTCCCGATGTCACAGTAAATGGTAACGGCGGTAGTGGGGGTTTGCTGGACGGTTTGATGGCAATGTTGCTGCGGAATGAAACCAGTAAGAATGGAGAAAATGGAGCACATTCACCTGTAATTAATGTCAAGAAATCTAAGTCTGTAGTTGTGGAAAATGGGGTCAAATAACCAGTAGTAAATGTGCATTCGGTGAAGTCGCCGGAGTCTCCTAATCATTCACCAGTTGCTCAATCTGTGGCTGTTGCGGAGATTGATATCGATTCGGCATTTGGTGAATTGTTAGATATTTGAGTGGATGTGTGCAGTTTGTAGAGAGGACGATCGTCCTCTCTGAAAGCTTTTCGTCTAAAAATTTACTTTTCAGAGAATTAGAGGTGCAAGATTATGAAGTTTCTAGTTGGAGACAAAGAGATGAATTTACCCAAGTCGATCGCAATTACTTGTTTTACTCTCCTAGCATTATCTGGAAATGGGTTATCTGCGCTCGCGGCACAAACGCAACCCGCAAACAAAAAATTTGGTGATTGGTGTCGCACAAAAGCTTCTTTAAGTCCAGAAGCTAGACATACTGTTGAGGTGATGTTGAAGGAAGCAGGGACTACTGAGTGCAATGCAGCTAATCAGAAACTTTCGAGTCTCACGCAACTCACCCTCGACAACAAGAAAATCAGCGATATTACACCGCTAAAATCCTTGACTAACCTGACTATGCTTGGTCTCAATAATAATCAAATCAGCGATCTCAAACCCTTGCAATCCTTGACTAACTTGATTGCGCTCAGTCTCGGAAAGAATAAAATCAGTGACATTAAACCCTTGGGCTCCTTGACTAAGCTGATTTCGCTTGCTCTGACCAATAATAAAATCAGCGACATCACACCGCTAAAATCCTTGACAAACCTGCATCAGCTCTTCCTCAATGGTAATCAAATCAGCAACATTACACCCTTGCAATCCTTGACTAAACTGAGTGTACTCTACATCAGTAGCAATAAAATCAGTAACACAAAACCCTTGCAGTCTTTGACTCAACTGACGAATATCTTTCTGGGCGACAATCCGATCGCTCCGGAAACTTGCCCTGTCAAGCCAGAGTCTATCTGTAATTGGCAAGAAGTATTGGTGTTCTAAAATTTTACATTTCCGAAAATGACGAGTACAAAATTATGACGTTTATAGTTGGAGACAAACACATGAATTTACCAAGGTTGATCGTGGTAGTTGCTTTTAGTGCGATCGGTCTAGGATCATGTGGAAATAGACTTTCGGTTTTAGCAGCAGAAACGCAAAGCGCAAACAAAACATTTGGTGATTGGTGTCGCGAAAAAGCTTCTTTGAGTCCGGAAGCTAAACATACTGTTGAAGTGTTGTTGAAGGAGGCTGAGACTACTGAGTGCGATGCAGCTAGTCAAAAAATTTCGAGTCTCACGGAACTCGAACTCAGGAACAAAGAAATCAGCGATATCAAACCATTGCAATCCTTGACTAAACTGACTTGGCTCGAACTCAGCGGTAATCAAATCAGCGACCTCAAACCGCTAGAATCCTTGACTAACCTGTCTATTCTCGAACTCCAATATAATCAAATCAGCGACATCAAGCCATTACAATTTTTGACTAAATTGAATACTCTCTTACTCAGCGGTAATCAAATCAGTGACATTCAAGCCTTGCAATCTTTGACTCAACTGAATACTCTCTTCCTCAGCAACAATAAAATCAGCGACATCAAACCCTTGCAATCTTTGACGAACCTGGTGGACAATCTCTCCCTCAGCAACAATCAAATCATTGACATTCAACCCTTGCAATCTTTGACTCAACTGATTGATCTCTCCCTCAGCAACAATCAAATCATTGACATTCAACCCTTGCAATCTTTGACTAACCTGTATAATCTCTCCCTTAGCGATAATCAAATCAGCGACATCCAACCCTTGCAATCTTTGACTAAACTGTCTGGAGTCGTCCTTGAAAACAATCAAATCCGCGATATAAAACCCTTGCAATCTTTGACTAGACTGACTTTGCTCAATCTCAACAACAATCAAATCCGCGATATAAAACCCTTGCAATCTTTGACTGAACTGACTAATGTGTACCTCAAAAATAATCAGATTAGCGATATCAAACCGTTGCAATTTTTAACTAACTTGACTCAGATAAAGCTGCACGGAAATGCGGTTGCCGTTATAGAATTATCTAGAAATAGACCTTCTTCATCAGTCACTCAGAAACAATCAGAATACACTGGACAAACATTTGGTGATTGGTGTCGCGAAAAAGCAAATTTGAGCGCTGAAGCTAAACATACTGTTGAAGTTTTGTTGGAAAAAGCTGAAACTACTGAGTGCGATGCAGCTAATCAGAAACTTTCGAGTCTAATGGAACTAGACCTCAACAGTAATGAAATCACTGACATCAAACCCTTGCAATCCTTAACTAACCTGACTAAACTTTTAGTCCACAAAAATCAAATCAGCGATATAAAACCCTTGCAATCATTGACTAATCTGACTCATCTCGGTCTCAGCGATAATCAAATCAGTGATATCAAACCATTGCAATCTTTAACCAAGCTGACTAATCTCGGCCTCTACAACAATAGGGTCGGCGATATCCAACCATTGCAATCTTTGACGAACCTCACTGAACTCGGTCTTGAAAACAATCAAATCAGCGACATCCAACCATTGCAATCCTTAACTAACCTGACTATGCTCGGTCTCATAAACAATGAAATCAGCGATATAAAACCCTTAGAATCCTTGACTAACTTAACTACTCTAAACCTCCACGTCAATGAAATTACTGACATCAAACCATTGCAATCCTTGACTAACCTGACTGTTCTCGGACTCAGCGACAATAAAATAGGCGATCTCAAACCTTTAGAATCTTTGACTAAACTTGAATGGCTCGAACTCCAAAACAATCAAATTAGCGACATCAAACCGCTAGAATCTTTGACCAACCTGACTAATCTAATCCTTAAAAACAATAAAATAAACGACATTAAACCCTTGCAATCCTTGACTAAGCTTGTGTGGCTCGAACTTAATGACAATAAAATCAGCGATATCAAACCCTTACAATCCTTGACTAACCTGATGTTATTTCACATTGGTGGAAATCCGATTTATCCCAAAATTTGCCCGATCAATCCAGAGTCTACCTGCGATTGGGCACACTGGAATTAAATGCTCAAACTTTACACTTCGGAAAACTAGAGACACAAGATGATGACATTTACAGTTGGACACAAATACATAAATTCACCAAAGTCGATCGCAATTACTTGTTCTACGATCCTAGCATTATCTGGAAATGCACTGTCTGCGATCGCACCATAAACGCGATCAAAAAACAGTCAATTCTGCTGAAACCATTGTGGAGCAAGCATCCTACCTGCCTAAAAAAATATGACTTTTATGAACATAATTAGTGAATTTAATGAATTGACTTTAACAGAACTCTCTTGAATACTGATTGTAGTTAACAGCTTTTCTGTAGACTCTGTATAAATTATATAAGGAGAAAACATGATGTCCCAACATAACAATAACAGCAAAAGTCCGAGACCTACATTTTTTATTATTACTTTCGGATTAATTGCGTTTGGTGCGTACAAGTTCCTTCCCAGTTTATTCGCATCCAAAAGTTCACATATATCTACTTCTATTTCTACTTCTACACCTACATCGTGTGCCAGTCCATCAGGTGCGATTCCGTCGGGTGCGATCGCAAATCGCATCAGTTTAGGAAATCAAATATTGGTAGCCTCCCAAACAACAGCAGCAAAACAAGCAGGAGTTCAAGCTTTTGCTGAGGCAAATTACCAAGCTGCCGCCGAATCTTTTGAGAAATCGCTGCAACAAAATCGTAACGACCCGGAAACCATTATTTATTTGAATAATTCCAAAGCAAGCAATGGTTCTTACTTGAAAATTGCTGTCAGCGTCCCCATTGGTAGCAACCCCAATGTCGCCCAATAAATCCTTCGAGGTGTCGCCCAAGCTCAGGATGAAATCAATAGTAGCGGTGGCATCAACGGCGCCAAACTGCAAGTAGAAATTGTCAACGATGACAACAGTCCAGAAGTGGTGAGAGAAGTTGCAAAGACCTTGGCACAAGATCAGAATATACTAGCAGTAATTGGACACAATGCTAGCAACGCATCTCTCGAAGCTGCTCCGATATATCAGCAAGAAAAACTGGTAATGGTGACACCGACGAGCTTTGCCAATAATCTCTCAGGATTTGGCAGCTACATCTTTCGGACAGTACCCAATATTAGCGTAATGGCAGCTCCCTTAGCAGAATATGTAGTTAAAACAGAACGCCAAACTAATATTGCAGTTTGTTATGACTCGCAAGCACCCGATAACATATCATTTAAAGATGAATTTGTTGCCTCTCTTACTGCTGCTGGTGGCAAATTAGTTGCCACTGTTTGCGACTTTTCACTCCCTTCTTTTAATGCGGAAAATGCCCTCGCCGATGCTGTCAGCAAAGGTGCACAAGGATTGATGGTAGCACCTCACGTCGATCGCATTGACCGTGCGATTTCTCTGGCTCGCAGCAATCGAGGCAAATTGCCACTCTACGGCAGCACTACGCTCTACACCTTTCAAACTTTAAAAGATGGGCAAAAAGACGTTGACGGGCTTGTTTTGCCCGTTCCCTGGCATCCTGAAACTAATCCCGGTAGTCGTTTCCCAGAAAATGCCCGCCAGCGTTGGGGAGGCATTGTAAATTGGCGAACAGCAACGAGTTTTGACGCGACTCAAGCTGTGATCGCTGGCTTGCGGCAAAGCAATACGCGGGAAGGGTTTCCACAAGCACTCAGAAATCCGAATTTCTCGGTAGCAGGATCGAGCGAGGATGTGAAGTTTTTGCCCACGGGCGATCGGGCTGGTAAGCCGATTTTAGTGCAAGTTAAACAAGGAGGAAGCACTGGCTATAACTTTGTGCCGCTGCGGTAAGTTTGTTAAGTGCGATCGGGCAGGGTGCCCACTTCACAATCAAATTCACTCTTTTTGGAACAGGCATCTTGCCTGTTTTTTAGCATGAATAAAATCAAACTTTATGTTTAATTAACATGATTTTTAAGAGAAAATGAAATGAGGAAATTAAAGAAGAGCGTTGTATACGATCGCGCCCGTTGAAACCACAAACTACACGGCGGAGAAATATCTATAAGCTGAAGTAAATTCTCAGGATCGGCAGGAATTTCTCAATGGAAAAATTGTTCGGATGAGTGGCGACACACCGAATCACAATATAGACTTGAAAAGGAAGTCTTGGGCCGGCAGGATGCCTAACCCCTACTCCCCACAATAATTGTTGCAGATGTCCGATCGCTTTTTTGTCAAATATCCCCAATAGTGGTAATATCCCCGTATATCGATCGGCTCTGATGGAGAACAGCCATCAGACGCAAGGGGGAAAGTTCGGTGCGAATCCGGCGCTGTCCCGCAACTGTAATGAGATCGTTGGATCTCTGAGTCAGGATGCCCGCCGATTAGTTTACCTGTTGTTTTTCATCTGCGAGGTATGGATGATGGTGAGTTTATTATTTTTTTAATTATTAGATTGGGCTTTTTTAACCGCAGATATCAGCAGAGAAACACAGATGAAAGCTGATGTAATTCGCTCGGGGTTCTGAAGCGTATTTTATTTTAATGGAAATCAAAACAAATGCGAATCGAAGATAGTGTTTGGCAGGGTAGTTTTGGCTACTGGCAAAACTTGTTTATTCACCAGAATATTTTGCCGATCGGACATACTGCTTGGAATGGCTTTTTGAATCTAGGACGGGGCTTGGTTGCTTGCAAAATCAATACTCCCATTAACGGCTATGTGAATTGGAGCGTAGATATTATCAAGTACGATCTGCAATTTATTTCCGACTTGGAGGCAACCGTTTATTTGCAACAACTAGAAATAGAGGAAAACACTGTTTCAAATTTGCTCCAAATCATTGCTGGCTACGAACCAAAGGAAGCAATTATATTTTTGTCGATCGCCAACTGTCAGATTGATATCAATTTATTGCAAAACTTGGCAATTTCTCCTGTTGAGTGCTATGAACAAGTATGCAAGCGCTGGGAAGAATTTCAACTCTGCCCGAAATCCTAAAACTTACTAAATTTTCCTAATGTCGCAGCCAAAATCCATCGAAATTTCCAAAGTAACTCGCTACCAAAATGCAGCGCTTAATTACTATTTGGGCCTGACAGATTCGCCCTACCTTCACTACGGCTATTGGGAAACCCTACCTGTGCCCGCTGACGAACTAACGATCGCGCGATTGCGCCTGGCTCAGCAAGCTTATACTGTAAAACTGTTGGATGCGATCCCCAAAGGCACTCATACGATACTGGATGTGGGCTGCGGGATTGGCGGAAATGCGGCTTATTTGCTCGATCGAGGTTTTGCAGTGGAAGGGCTCGCACCCGATCCGTTTCAACAGCAGCGCTTTCTTAAGTGTACGGGCGATCGGGCAATCTTCCACCTCACGAGGTTTGAAGACTTCAAAGCAACCCATTTCTACGATCTTATTCTCTTTAGCGAAAGTAGCCAGTATATGTCGGCTGTTGATATTGCTAACGGTGCCGCCAAAATCCTCAATCAGGGTGGCTACGTGTTGCTGGCCGATATGCTGCGCTCTGATGCTAATTATAAAGAGGGAATGTTCTCTAATTGTCATGTTGTTACGGAACTTCATGCAGCATTAAAGCAGGCTGGATTCACTTTAGTAAAAAGTGAGGATATTTCCGCCCATATTTTGCCGACTATCGATTTGTATGTCGATACTTTCCGCCGATATGGACTGAATACGATGATCTATGTTGCAGATTTAATTGCGATAACAGTTCCGCCAGTCCACAAATTCCTGCGCTGGATATTTCGCCGCTGGTTCAAGAAGTTGGTGGTTGAAGGATTGGAAGCGGGCAAACTTTTTGAGCAACATCTCTGTTATGAAATGCAACTTTGGCAGTTGTCAAAATCAGATCGAGGCTGACACAAATATAGCAATCCTAAATCATTTGTGAATTTCTTACTCCCTCCCCTTGATAAGGGGAGGGTTGGGGTGGGGTAAAAAGTTTACGACTGCTGCAAGGATTGCTATACAATGGAAATCGGTAATCGGTAATTGGAGGCATAGCCTCCGGGTATTTCTTCCCAGGCAGAGCCGGGGAACAAGGCTATAAAAAATAAAAAATAACGAATATGTCTGAATGGATTCTCGAATTCGCTGGCACTTCCTACTCCTATCCCTGCGGTTCGCGAGTGGCAATTCAGGGTTTAAATCTCAAAGTCCCCGCTGGGAAACGGTGCGGGCTGATCGGTCAAAATGGCTGTGGCAAAACTACCTTTTTTCTGTTAGCAAATGGCTTATATCAACCGCAACAGGGAATTATTAGCTGGCAAGGTGAACCCTTTCGCTACGATCGCAAATCTTTGATGCAACTGCGCCAACAAATCGGACTCGTCTTTCAAAATCCCGAACATCAATTAGTAGCTTCGACGGTAGAAGAAGATATTTCCTATGGATTGTACAATTTAGGCTTAAGAGAATCCGAAATTGCTCAACAGGTGCAGCAAGCGATCGAGCAATTCGATCTAAGCGAACTCGCCCGCGAACCAATTCACAATCTCAGTTTGGGGCAGAAAAAGCGGGTTTCCATCGCCGATATCATGGTTCTCAAGCCCAAACTGCTGCTGTTAGATGAACCTACCGCTTATCTCGATCCGCGTCACACCCGACAACTGATCGGTTTACTTCAACAAATTCACACCGCCGGAACCACCATCCTTTTAGCAAGTCACGACCTCGATTTCATCTACCGCTGGGCTGATTGGGTATTTGTAATGGATCGAGGAAAATTGATTTTAGAAGGAACACCGGAAACCGTTTTTGCTCAGCGGGATGTCTTGGAACAATTGCAGCTTGGCGTACCGCTGGCGATCGAGCTTATGGAGCACATCAGGGCGATGTTTCCAACAGACGATCGCTCAAAAATCCCCGCTTTCGAGCAATGGCAACAACAAATTTTACAAGCACGTCGGCTGCTTTAACGAGACTTAGACAATTGATAATTGGCGTTGCTGATTGACGGGATGAATCACCTGTGATCGGAAGTTACAAAACTCACCCGACTTCGTTTATAGCAATTGGGAAATCTTCAATTCATACCTGTATCCAGCAACGCCCCCCGTGGGATGAAGTTCAGATTACACATTACCAATTATCAAAAATTGATTTAGGAAAAAGGCGATCGCCCCACTGCCGATGGGCACGGTCAGATTGTCAATTCCCAGCTTGGAAACCGACTCCAAAGTAGCAGCAGCCAAAGCTACAACAGCAGACACAGCCCAAGTTTGCCAAATATTGCCTTGAACCGCCAGCAAAATCAAACTGCTAACAGCAAAACTCACCAAATACATAGTTGCAGAACCTTCCCAACTCTTCTGGATTCCCCAAACTCGATAAATATGTTTGCCGTATTTCTGGCCGATGACAGCAGCCAATCCGTCGCCCCAAGCCATGACTAAAATGCCCAAAGCAGCGTACTCCTGATGCTGTAGCGGCCAAAACCAAGCTACGAGAACGCTGATACTAACAGCATAGAAAAAAGTCCCCAAACTCTTGCGGTTGATACTGTTAAGACTGGGCAAAATCGGAACTTGGTAAGAAATTAGGGCGATCGCGCCTGCTAAAACCCCCGCCGAAATCCCCACCCAACCGGGTATTTCCAGCCACCAAGCCAGCAAAATCACGTTCCCAGTACCGATGTGAACCACCTTCCGCGATACCTCAGCATCGACAGAAGTAAAGCGATTTAAGCCCTCAGCTACCAGTAAAATCAAACCCAACCAGACTCCCACGAGGGAAATTTGCAACCACACAGTCGGAATTTCAGAAAATATAGACACGATATTTAGGAAAAACTTATTAACATCAGGCACTCTTTACTACTTTAAACGTAAAGCGCGATCGAGGTTATAACCCCGCAGGCTTAAAGTGCTGCGGGGAGCTGGGTGTTATGTCTTTTTAGATGGGTCTATTTAAAACCTGTGCTATGCTATAAGCAAGTCTAGGGAAAAAGCTATGACTATTTTAGTAGAAGAACTTTTGAATACCTTTGAGCGATTAACAGACTCAGAGCGGTTAGATTTGGTATTGGAAATTTTGAAACGGACTGTTTATTTAGACTTTCCTCCCCTTTCTGATGAGGATTTAGTTCTGAATGCTGAGGGACTTTTTCTAGAGTTAGATGAGGAAGAATCCCTATATGAATAGCCCCGATCGTGGTGATATCTGGTTAGTCGATCTAGGTTATATTGCGAAAGTCAGACCATGTTTGGTCGTGAGCATTCCTGCTCTAAATCAAGACAGGGCATTAGCGACTCGAGTGCCACATACAACAAGTGTACGCGGCTCAAGATTTGAGGTGAAAGTCAAAAATAAGTTCCTCCGAGAAGGAGTATTTGACGTACAAAATATGATTACCATCCCTCATGCAAAGCTTCTACGCAAATTGGGAAGTCTGACATCCGAGAAAATGCTCGAAGTAGAAGAGGTAATACTCTTGTGGTTGGGATTTAAAGAGGAAAATGCTGAGGAAAAAGAGGAGTAAACCGAACCCTTGAAGTTTTGAAATTATCAGAGAATATGACTGCTATGCAATATGTATTAATTATTCATGAAGTAGAAAATTATGAAGCTTGGAAACAGGTATTCGATCGTGCTGAAAGCATCCGAAAAGAAGCTGGCGAGCGCTCCTATCAGCTCTTGAAGTATGACAACGATCCGAACAAAATTGTTCATTTCTCCGCGTGGACATCAATCGCAGATGCTAGGGCGTTTTTTGAGTCGCCTAGACTGGTTAAAATTAGAGAAGAAGCCGGAGTTAAAGCTCCTGAGTTTATTTATCTAGACCAATTAGAGTCAGGAGTATTGTGAAATACCTATTTGTATAATGTAAGTTGTTCAAACTATGTGATTATATTTTGAGTATGTACGACGGTAGCTACTACCAGCTAATGGCTGAGTACAATTGCTGGATGAATCAAAATCTATATTCGGTCTGCTCGGCTATTCCTGATGAACAGCGCAAACAGGATATGGGTGCCTTTTTTAAGTCGATTCATGGCACTTTGAATCACTTACTGTATGGTGACAAAGCATGGATGGGTCGTTTCACTCTTAACCCATTTTCTGGTACCGTTATCGGTCAAGAACTGTATGCTGACTTTGAGGTTTTGAGAGGAGAACGGGAGACAACGGATCGGCAAATTATAGAATGGTCTAGACACCTTAATTCTGAGTGGTTGAGTCAACCGTTTGAGTACACAAGCAATGTAGATGGTAAATGCCGCGTGCTACCGACTTGGGTTTTGGTGACACATATGTTCAATCATCAAACTCACCATAGAGGGCAAATTACCACCCTACTGAAACAACTTGGCTACGACCCAGGCGTTACAGATATTCCGTGGCTACCCGCTATATCAATCGGATAATTTCTGGTTGTAAACCGACACGCCAGAAAACTCTGCGGTTAAAACCTCGTCTACACTTGCCTCTCGTCCGCCTGCGCTGACAGAAGAAAATCAAGAATTCAAACCTGTGTCGGTGGGTTTTGTCTGTATAAACGTCATTTTCACCGCCGACTATTCAACCCTTGCCTTGGCGGTTTTGTGTGTATAGACGCGGTTTTAAGCGCCCGGTAAGCTGTGGAAATCCTCCGCCTTCACAACTCCCGTTTCATCAACTCTCGCACAAACTCAAAGGCTTTTGGACGCAACTCGACGGGCAGCAACGACAATCCCAAACCCGCCCACATTTTCGCCTCAGAAACCGACTTTCCTGCCCGCACCATCAGGCGCCCTTTTGCAGTTTCACCCACCTCAATCAGTCGCAAACCTAGCGCTAATTGAGTTTCGGCAATCCTTTTGAGCCTGACTGTTTCCAACTTCTCCGACTCAAACTCGTAGCCGATCAAATAGCACAATTTATCGCTTAAATACGGAATTGCCCGATCGACTCCTTGCTGTCCTGCATGAACTCGATACTCCATCAACAGCTCCGGCAAGTAATAGCATTTTTTGCCCGCAATCGCAAGTCTTACAAACAAATCGTTATCTTCGCAATTTTGCAAATTCGGCCGCAGAAATCCTACTTCTTCCAGGGCGCGGCGGCGAAACAAAGTTGCCCCTATTTGCAAACTCTGTCTCAGAAAAACTGTGGAGAGCAAATCTTCAATAATTCCAGCCGACAACTCGGTGCGGCCCCACCGCTGGGAATTGAGTTTCGTCTGGTTTTCGTCAATATAATTGTTAATGTCAATCACCCAGTGATCGGTACTGACAAAATCGATGCTGGGGTCTTTATCTAAAATAGCAGATGTCCGCTCTAGAAATTGCGCGCTCAGGCGATCGTCATCGTCAAACTTGATAAAATACTCACCCTTTGCTGCGGCAAAGCCCGATCGCATATTATTACTCTTGCCAATATTCTGCGGGTGGCGAATGTAGCGAATCCCGCGATCGACAAATTCCGACATCAACAGTGGAGTGCTGTCAGTGGAACCGTCATCACAGATAATTAATTCAAAATCTGTATAAGTTTGATCTAGCACGCTGGCGATCGCACAAGCCAGTAGATGCACTCGATTGCAAGTAGGAATGCAAACGCTAATTTTCGGCACTAACTTAGGCAATTTGAGATTTGAGATTTAAGATTGCAAAAAAATCCTGAAACCATTGATTTTCTTCCTTCTTCCTTCTTCCTAAATTTTCTTCCTTCTTCCTTCTTCCTGACATCGGTTACATCCGTTACATCCCGTACATTGCTCGTTGCCGAACTTCCTTCTTCCTTCACTCCACAGTTAATTTTAAGTCAAACGAGCCGTACATTCGAGAATTAACTTTTGATTCACCAAAGCAAAAGGCTGAATTTCCAAAGCGCGACGAAAAGCTTGAATAGCATGTATGTATTCTCCCAAGGCAGCGTAGCACAAACCTAGACCGTGCAGCGCCCCAAAATGCACCGGGTTCAGTTTGAGGACGATTTGGCAGTCGTCGATCGACTTTTTATAATTTCCTTGGGTATAGTGAAGTACGGCGCGCCGGTTCCAAGCTTCAGCAAAATCCGGCGCTTCCGCAATCAGTTTCGTCAGCAAATCCAAAGCGTGGTGAACATCGCCTGCATCCAGCGAAACTTGCGATCGCCTGAGAATTTGCATCCCATAGTCACCCTTCTGGTTAAACCAAGTGCGCCAGAGTTCTGTAGTTGCCCGATCGCGCACGCTTTCGTCGGACTTTTTCAAGTCTTCGAGCAGCGCCTTAACAGATAATTCGTCCATAGGTGCGAAGATTGTTAAAAAGATTTTATCAATCAATTTTATCGCGCAAGCGGCAACTTTATTTATTCCACATCCCATGAAGATTTTGATGCTTTCCTCGACTTTTCCCTATCCGCCAAGCCGCGGAGGAACTCAGGTGAGGACGTTTAATTTATTACAATACTTGAGCCAGCGGCATGAGGTAATTCTCGGCACTGTACGATCGCCCGATGTCACCGATGCACAAATCGACACATTGCGCCAGCAAGTCACAGAATTAGCAGTTTTTCCCAACCCGCAAGCACCCCCCCAACCCCCCCTTGTCAAGGGGGGGCTAAGACTCGATCCAGAAGCCGATCGGGATTTTTTGCCTCCCCCCCTTAATAAGGGGGGGACTGAGGGGGGGTTCTCTAAAATAATAGGAAAATTCCAAAGATTTTGTCGATTTTTGCAGTCGGGTACACCTCCCAACGTACTCTCAAGCTACTCCCAAGCAATGCAGAATTGGGCAGACGAATTGGTAACAGCAGGCAAATGCGATGCTGTCACCTGCGAGCACAGCGTTAATGAGATTTACGTGCGTCCAGAATGGCGGCAAAAACTGCTGACAGTGGCAAACATTCACAGTTCCGTTTGGGGAACTTGCAGGGAAATGTTAGCAACCGGCACGTCGGAAAAACCCCTGCGCGATCGACTGAATTTACCGCTACTCGCCCGCTACGAAAAACGCTACTGTTCCAAATTCTCCCGCATTGTTGCGACAACATCCACAGACAGAGAGCAACTCTTAGAATTACTGTTGCCTCCGGTTCAGGTGCGAGGAAAACAAGATTTTTTGGTACCTTCCATAGATGTAATTCCTAACGGCGTAGATTTAACCCAATTTCCGTACCGGTCGATCGATCCGGGAGGACACACCTTAATTTTTGCAGGCGCAATGAACAATTTGCCCAATATTGACGCGGCGCGGTTTCTCAGTTTGCAAATACTGCCGCCTTTGCAGCAGCGGTATCCCGATGCTACCCTCACCCTAGTCGGGGCTTCGCCAGTCCCGGAAGTGCTCGCCTTGGGGAAACTCCCCGGAATTCAAGTAGTAGGTCGGGTGCAAAGGGTGGCAGAATATTTGCATCAAGCTGCTGTTTGTGTGGTGCCGATGCGGATAGGTTTTGGGATTAAAAATAAAACTTTGGAGGCGATGGCGGCGGGAATCCCCGTGGTTGCTAGCGATCGAGGTTTGGAGGGTTTAGGCGTCGATGGCGGCCCACAACCGAGAAGGGCCTTGCGGGCGAACAAAGTTCACGAGTATGTTGAGGCGATTACCAGTTTGTTTGAAAATCAGCAGCTAAGACAGGATCTTTCTGTCAGCGCGCGATCGCTCGTGGAAAGCCAATACACTTGGGATATCATAGGTCGGCAGTACGATCGGCTATTGCAATTTTAAACTCTAAATTCTAAAATCTAAATTCTAAAATGGCATGATGGAACACAAAATTAACCCCTCAAAAAATCGAGCCTTACCCCCAGAAAATCGAAAAGTTGCTCCTCCTCCGACAAGACGCCGTCGCCAAACCCGACGCCCCAAAAATCTTCAAGAGTCCCAGCTTCCAATACATACTCCCCGAACTCGGGCGAGATATCCCTGGAAAAGACTGGTAGCTAATTTGACAGCCCTCAGCGTCTTGGCTGGCTGTGCAGCTTTGATGGGAGGCGGCGCTTGGCTGAGTTATCAGCTAATTGTCGATCCCAATGGCAACAGGTTGATCTCTCAGTTTGTGCCGGAATGGTCGCGCCTGCCTACAGGTAGCAGAAATTCGATCCAAACTCTCGATCAAATCAAAGCCAGCGTCCGCAAATTGGGCTTCGTAACCGGAGAACCCCTGCCGCTTCCCGTCGATCAATCCCGCGATAATTCTATTTCCGATTTGCTATTGCCGGTGATGGTAGAAAGAACTGTTAAGGCTTCTACGGTTTGTACAAATCCTTGCCGCCAAATTCTCGAACTTCGGGTGTACAAGCGAGTACAGTTGCCCGATCGCAGTTCCGATAAAGAGCAGTATTTTCAGTTAGCAAGTTCTGTGAACGTAGAGGGCCCGGCGGAATCTTTTGTGATTGCTTCTTTAGCTGACTCTACATCTGACAATCAAGCCTCGAATCAGTCCCTACCCCTAACAGAACTGCGCCGCTTTGACGGCAAGCCCCCCGCCTCGGGCATTTGGTTTAATGTCAGCGGTCAACTAAAGCGGGGCGACAGGAAAATTCCCTACGGACAAGTCGTTCGCTACAACCCCAGCCAAAATCATTTAATGCCGCTGTTGGAGTGGGCGAGTGCGGCCGGACAACCGCCGAATTGGCAGCAAATTGTTAAGGGGGAAAACCCCCAGTTGGCGATCGACCAAACAGTTGGTTTAGAGCCGCAATTTACCCTTTATCAAATTGGCCCGCGCAAATTTTTGCCGAACCCCGTTCAGTTAACGGCGATTTCTTTAGAAGAAATTGCTTTCAATGACGAGACTTACCAAAATGGGCTGCGACTGGCGAAAAGCGGGCTGTGGTCTCCAGCATTAAATGTCATGCGTTTGGCGAAGGGGAAAGCGGGCAAAAATTGGCCTGCTGTCGCCCAAGCTCAGCTAGAAACGATCGAATTTCACGCTAAAATTACTCGGGCTCAGGCGATCGCATCTTGGGCCAGTCCCGGTCAACAAGTTCTGGCAGAATTGATCGACGGCCGCTGGGCCGAAGCTTTGCAAGTATTTGAAGCCGATCCGAGCAACAGTAACGAAATAGCCACAACCCTCAAAAATGACAGCGGGCGGATCTGGAACCGCATAGACGCCGCCTTGAGAGTAAATGCCGCTGACGCCGATGTCAAGGCTTGGGGTGCTCTGATTGTAGCTTCTCAAGACGGAACTCGCGAGGCGATGAATTGGCTAGACCAGCAATCAGATACTGACAGCGAAACAAGAAGTCGAATTCGGAATTTGGTCAACAAACTTCAGGAAGCAGTTTCTCAGGCTGAAAGTTTAGAAGCCCACAAAAGTCAAATTATGGGTTCTGCTACTTTAATTAGCAGTGTCAATCCCGCTGAGTGGCTGGAACCCGAACCGAACAACGAGTTAAAATTGGCCGGAGAACAAGTTTGGTATCAGGTGCAAGTAGCGAGTTTTTACGACGGTAGCCGCTGGGTTAATTCGCCTTTTTCAGATGTAGAAGTGCGCTCTTTTCCTGCTACTCAAGTTAAGTGGCTCTGGGGGCGGCTGGGATTACTGGCTGACCCCAAGATTAAGATTGAGGTAGCGATGGCTAACGGTCAACAAAGAGTTGCTGTGGGAACGGTGAAAGCAGTGCAGGTTCAAGACGGAAGTCTGCGCTTGCTGGCGGCGGTTGACAAGCGATCGTAATCTGCCAGAAAGCATTCGGCAGATAGAACAGTCCCGGAGGCACTCTTGACACAAAGAAACCGGGGTTTTTTACCGTTTCTGCCGATTGCAACAGAAGTATTTTCGTAAAAAAACCCGGTTTCCTTGCACCCGTGCGTCCAAAACTAGGAATAAGGAAAATGCTTTCTTCTCCCCCTCCCGCAACTCCGAAAGAGGCGCAATCTCACAACTCCTCCCCTCCCCACTTATCGCTATTGGACAACAATGCAGACAAAAATTTTGTTAATTAAATTAACACAAGTTGCACGCGAAAAACCCAGAGCTCTCAAATCGCGCCCTTTTTAGAGAGTGCTGCAATCATCTGGCGTTTCACTGCTTTAGCCCAAAGCTCAAACTCCAAACTGTTGATATTCTGAATTTTCACTTCCTCAACAGGCTGAGTTGGGGCTTCTTTCTGTGCTGTAGTCTCCATTGTTTTTTCCCTCGTCAAAAAATGTTAGTAGTCGATCGCAAACGGTTAGCATCATACATCTATCTTATGAAGTAATCCCTGCAATTAATTACACTAAAGGCAGAGATTTTACCCATAAGATGCAGTAAATACATCTAGATAATGCAATTTACGAATTTAATGTAAGAAACTCCTACAACCCTTGCTCTATATAGGCTTTTCCTGACATTAAAATCTTACAATTCACATTGTATGGCACTATCAAACCACTACTTATGTTAGTAAACTTATTTTTTAATGAATGTATTGGCATATACAGCCCAAAATCCTTTTATTGAATTCACAGAGTGCCGTAAAGCCGATCGCCCGCATCTCCCAGTCCGGGTACAATATAGCCGTGTTCGTCCAAACACTCGTCAACTGCCGCCGTATAAATCTGCACGTCAGGGTGTTGTTCGTGAAAGTGCTTAAGTCCCTCCGGCGCCGCCAGCAAGCACAAGAACTTAATAGACTTCGGATTAACTTCTTTAAGCCTATCCACTGCCGCCACTGCTGAATTACCAGTAGCCAACATCGGATCGACAATTAAAACATCTCGCTGTTCGATATCCTGGGGAACTTTGAAATAATATTCGATCGCCATCCGAGTTGTCGGATCGCGGTACAAACCAATATGTCCTACCCTCGCAGACGGAATCAGTTCTAAAATACTATCTAACAGTCCCTGACCGGCACGCATAATCGAAATAATAACAATTTTCTTTTCTGCAGCCAGCACCGGTGCATTCATTTTGGCGATCGGCGTTTCTATTAGTTCGTATTTTAGCGGCAAATCTCGCGTCACTTCATAGGCTAGCAGCATTCCAATCTCTTTCAGCAATTGGCGAAATTTCGCCGTGCTCGTTTGAGTTTGTCGCATGAGAGTCAACTTGTGCTGTATCAAAGGATGCTCAATGACAGTAACTTTAGCACTCATTTTTTTAAACCATTAATCTGCTTTAGCTTTATTCTAACTTATCAGTCCGTAACCCACTATTGACGCGAAAAAAAAACCGGTTTCTAGCGCCCATGCGTCCAGAAATACTTATATCAAACCCCTATTGAAAACACGAATACCGCGCGAATAAAATTGCTTCTACACTTGCCTTTCATCCGCCCAGGGCGACACTAAGTATGCGAGGTTGGAAAATACACAAATATGTCATTCTCTCGTTTCCTCTCCTTCCCGCACTCTTCCTAAGAACGCAGATCCGGGCGCAAAAGCCTCCCCACTGGTTTCGGTGTCTCGCGCTCCATCCAAGCCGATTAACACTGATCCGGAGTTTCGCCCCGAAATCTTCCGGAACTTTTACCAACAGATATGAATCTTAAGAAGTATCAACAGAAAACCTATTTTTTCGATTAATTCACTAATCGAAAAAACCTGAATAGGAACTGCCCATGAGGTCATAAGCTTGGCTTGACTGGCTTTTCATCTTTCAACATGAAGGCGGTTATATCCAACTTTAAAACGCATTACCGAAATTCAGTTCCATTTTTTTAGGGTGCTCCTAACACACAACTGAACTTATTAAGGAGAACATCCATGAAGTTTGTAAAACTATTGCTAGCTACCGCATTAATGACTGCTTCTATCAGCCCGGCCTTGGCTACTCCTGCCGTTCAAATTTTAGGTGCAAGCTACGGTGGTAGCGGTTGCCCCGATCGCTCCGCCAGCGTCAGCGTCAGCCCCGATGGTCAAGAACTCACCATCCTATTTGATAAGTTTGCAGCCCTGGGAAATGTCTCAACAGAAAGCCGGAAAAGCTGCAATCTGAGCATTCCCATCAAAGTACCCCAAGGCTACCAAATTTCTATCTACGATGCTGATTACCGCGGCTACGTTGCTCCTAAAACCACAGGCAACCTGCGAGCAGAATACTTTTTCGCTGGAGCGCGCGGCCCAGTTTTTAATCGGAATCTTAGCGGCGAAACTAACTACAATGTTCGAGATAGCTTAGCCACTGTAGCTAATGTTTGGTCTCGCTGCGGTGACAGTGTAAATATGAGAGTAAATGCTGCAATGACAGCCCGCGGTGCCGGCATGGCCACCGTTGACTCCTTCGATTTGGCTCATCGCGGTTTAGTTTATCACGTCAAATATCGCACTTGCCGCTAAGCAGCTTGTTGGGAGTGTAGTGTGAGGTATAGTTTTCAGGTTTGAATTTTGAATTTTGAGTTTTAAGTTGGAAGAGGGAATAATTTTCCCTCTTCCTTCTTGCTTCTTCCCTCTTCCTTCTTCCCTCTTCCCTTTTCCTTCTTCCTGACATCCGTTACATCCGTTATAGAATTCGTTGCCGAACTTCCCTCTTCCTTCTTCCCTCTTCCCTCTTCCTTCTTCCTTCTTCCTTCTTCCTTCTAAAACACAGTGCCGTCACTTTCAATCTGAATTGGCGGCCCTCCACCAGCCCTCAATTCGCCCGCAATTTTCCGCCCCGCCGCCCAAGTTCCTCCTTGCAAAATCTTCACCAGCGGCAAGTCTGTCGCACTCAAATGCAGCTTTTCCCGAATAGCTGCGGCAATTTTATCTAAAAGATTCACAGTCAGCGATCGCCATTCCACTATAACTTCCGAACCAGGCAAGTAACTCTGCTCAAAAATAGCCGAATCTTTTGCCCGCAGCAGCCCGATATCCAAACACAAACCGCCGTTGCGGTACTCCGGCAATCCCGTTAACTCATCCAATCCGGCGACTTCTAAACCAAGTTCTTGCAGCGGTTCCAACAGCGAATAAGTCAACCACTGCGATAGTTTGTGAAACGGCACGAATTCATCTCCCAAATTTTCTCCTGTTAAAGCCGGATGCCGCCAAACATCGCCTAAATTAACGCCACCAATTGCATATCTTCCCGGCCAAATTTCCCCAAAACCTGTCAAAACAGCGCTCAATACTTCAGCAGCCTTCACAGTGTTGACTCCAGAAACCCTACTGTCGAGCAAGTATTTTGCCAAATTGCCGGGACGCGGGTTGGCGCTACCAAATAATAATGGATGTTGGCAAATCACCTTCCCCAAACGCTGCAATAATTCTAATCGGCCTGTTAAACCAACTAGCGGATTGTCTCGACTTACCTGAAATCCCGCAGCTAAGGTTTCGAGTTTTAATTGAGAAAGTCCGCGAGAATCAGCTTGCAAAGGAAAATCGGGATTGCTGGAAAAAACACCTTGACAAAACATCCGCAAGCTGGCTATTGCTAACCCTTCAGAACGGCGGTAAACCTGTCCGGTTTCAGGTTCGCAATACTGCCAATCGGCACCAGCACCGGCATCGATCAAAACGCTGACAATTGCTAAATCAAATTTGATCTTAGCTTTTTCCACCGGTGCAAATTCTGCTAAAGCTGCATCCAATTCGGCGAGTCGCGGCAGGTTGCCAGCTTCAAAATGTCGCCAGCGACTGTGAAAGGGAATGTTAAAATCGGGATACTGTTGGCCGGTTGTGGCAATTACATAATTTGCTGCGTTGTCAAGTTGGGATAAATCGACGCGGAAGTAGCGGAGTTTGTCTAGGCGGGCTAAATCAAAAAGCCGATCGCACTTTTGGCGAATAGCAGCCGGCGTTCTCAGATATTCTACTGTCTCAAGTTCAATATTGTGCAACTTCATACAACCAAACAGCGGTAAACATCGTTTTCTTGAAAAAAGTCAAACTGACTGTAATCTAAAAGATTATCTAAAATCGCATTTTTATCGATTTTGATCAGCTTATATTCCCACTTCGACCCGCTGACTTCGCGTTTTATGTGTTCGGAAACTATCACCGAGTTTTTTTCTTTTCCCGGAGATACTATTTTACTTAAATCTTCCAGCCTGTCGGCTATGTGAATATCTTTTCCGTAAGTACAAGACCTAAATATATATAGATTTCCCTTAGCAACTCCCACCGACAAGCCGCAAGGTATTTGATTGGCGTTAATAAAAAGTTTCCAATTCTCACACAGACTTTCCATTGCCGCTAAGGCTGAGTGAGCTTCCGGGAAAGTCAACAAATGCGAATCCCCAACAATACTCCGAATTGTGCCGCCGTATTCTTCGCAAATTGTTTTTTCAAAAGTATCAAAGTTGGTGAGCAAATATTCAACATCTTTGATAGAATTAGATTCTTGATAAGCAATAAAGCCTCTTAAATCTGCTTTAATTATTGCTTGATTCTTGATGATTCGCGTTTTATAACTTTGGTCAACTTTGTATACTTTTTCCGGTTCGCTCATCCCTTTCAAAGAAAACTCGTTGACAAAAGACGTTTGCACTTCTGCTTTGTTGAGCGCCAACCATGCTGCTTGGGACAAATATATTTCATCCGGCGGAGTTACTGATTCTATGCGCGCTGTTAAATTCACAGTATCGCCAAAGATATCTTTATCTTGATGCAAGACATCTCCTAATGTAATCGACACGCGAATAGCCAATCGTTCGTCGTTCGCCTTGCTAGATTGTTGCGCTCTCAATTCTTGCTGCATTTCTATGGCTGCTACTGCCGCTGCTGTGACGCTGGGGAAAATTATCCAAAATGAATCGCCTTCCCCTTTAATTACGCTGCCTTCATTTCTGGCGCTAATATCTGAAACAAAATTTTTATGCTCGTTTAACAAACTACTCAAGTCCGACTGAGATAATTTTTTGACTCTTGCGGTATATCCGCAAATATCTGTTTTTACGATCACACTAGAACGCAAATTAGCCATAACCTACCCTGACTGATCAAAAACCAGCAATAAATTTTATTTAGCAAAGACGCGATTGTTCGCATCCCATCGGTCGCGTCTTTGCCCTCTTAATCTCCTAAATCGCGTCCGATCGCTTCTGCAAGAATTGTAGCATCTGGCACCGGGTCTGGCGTGTAGTAGCCGGCGGCTTTTTTGGCGACAATTTCGACTTGTGCGTCTGCAGGAATCCAATCTTCTGGAATGGGAATGCGATCGATTACCTGAATGCCAGAATTGATAATCGCATTGTATTTCATATCGCTCATAGAAACTAAACTGTCAATTCGAGAGATCCCCAACCAGTGCAGCACGTCTGGCATTAGTTCTTGAAACCGCATATCTTGAACTCCCGCAACACATTCAGTGCGCGTAAAATAGGCATCAGCGCGATCGCCGCCTTCCTGCCGTTTTCTGGCATTGTACACCAAAAACTTAGTCACTTCCCCCAACGCTCTCCCTTCCTTGCGGAAGTAAACTATTACCCCAGAACCGCCTGATTGTGCCGTTTGGATGCAAATTTCCATCCCGTGTACCAAATAAGGGCGACAAGTGCAGATATCGGAACTGAAGACATCTGAACCGTTGCATTCATCATGTACACGTACCGCCAACTGCTTATCCGGGTCAGAAATATTCGCGACATCGCCAATAATATAAACCGTAGTTCCGCCAATTGGCGGCAAGAAAACCTGTAAGTCTGGCCGCGTCACTAAATCCGAGAACATTCCGCCTGTTTGCTCAAACAGGACACGGCGGAGAACGCTTTCTTGAGCCCCAATCCGCCGAGCAATTCCCGGCAAATACCAAACCGGGTCGATCGCAATTTTAGTTACTGCTAAATTGCCACCTGCTTTAACTATTTTGCCATCAATTTGCACTCGCCCCTTAGCGATAGCATCTTGCAATTCCGGCATATTAATGTGAGCTTTAGTGACAGCAATTGTCGGTCGAATATCGTATCCTTGCTGGAGAAATGAAGTATAAACTTCGCTGACCAAACCCCCAAAGGGATCGAGAGAAACAATCAAATTGCGATCGCCCCAACTCGGGTGCGGCCCGATGTGTGCGGCCGGAGAGGTGTTGGTAAAATCGGGGCGGTGATCTGCTTGCAATGCCCCGGAAGCCACTGCTAGCGCGCGATAAACAGAGTAGGAACCCGAATGAGTGCCGATCGCATTCCGGTGAGACGATTTGGTGAGGCTACCAATCACAGGCCCCCGTTTCAGCGGATCGATTTCTCCCCAGTAAATGGGATGAGGTTTTGTGCCGGATCTGTCGGGATGGGATGTTAAAACTATATGCTTGGGTTTTGACACAGTTGTTTTTGGCTCTTGCTATGGATGGTGCTGTTAGTTGAAAGTGAAATTGCAATTTGAAGCAGTGATTTATGATAGCAAAAGGATTCAGGCTCTGGAATTATCCGGCATAGCCAAACTTGTGACGCTGATTTTCGCGCTGTCCTGAAAATATAAAAATTTTGCCTAAGTGCTTCAGTGATTAGGGCGAGAGTACCAACAGCAAAGCTACCTATTTAATCCAAGTTTCTCTAGCATTTATATTTTCTTTCTGCATGATATTTGTTTAACTAACCGCAGAGGGCGCAGAGGGCGTAGAGAATCTAGAAAAGAGAGAAAGAGGAAAAGAGAGATGTTCACAATTCCTGCAAGGGTTGTTATAGTTACAACTGGTAGCCAGTAATTATCAACAAAATACTAACTCACAAAATTAATGTTGCCAAGTACATCTAATTATTTGCTCAAAAATGGTCGCGTACCCGCGTCTCTTCTAGAGATGAAATCGATCGCGCCCTCAGCTTCTACTGTGGCGACAACGGGGAGTGAGAACAATTTTTGTTTGGTGGATTTGGAAATTGCAGCAGGGGCGATCGCCCAAATTATCCCAGCAGGTACAAAATTTGTATCCTCCTCTGGAGATATCCCAGTTATAGATTTGCAGGGCGGCTTAATCTGGCCTTGTTTTGTGGATATGCACACCCATTTAGACAAAGGTCACATTTGGGAACGATCGCCCAATCCCGATGGAACTTTTGCCAGCGCGATCGAAGCGGTATGCGCTGATGCCCAAAAAAACTGGAATGCAGAGGATGTTTATCGGCGAATGGAGTTTGGCCTCAAGTGCAGCTACGCCCACGGAACCAAGGCCATCCGCACTCACATCGACAGCGCGGGCGAACAGGGAACCGTTAGTTTAGAAGTATTTGAAGCGCTGCAAGCCGAATGGGGCGATCGGCTGATCTTGCAAGCAGTTTCCCTGGTTTCCCTCGACTATTACCTGACACCCGCAGGCGAAAAATTAGCCGATCGCATTGCCCAAATTGGCGGCATTCTCGGTGGCGTCGCCTATATGAATCCCGACTTAGACAAACAACTCGATCGAGTTTTTGCCTTAGCCAAAAAACGAAATTTAAACCTCGACTTCCACACCGACGAAAACGACGATCCAGATTCAGTAACATTGCGGGAAGTCGCAAAAACCGCCATCCGCCATGAATTTGGGGGTCAAATAATCTGCGGACACTGCTGTAGTTTAGCCGTACAACCGTCAGATTTAGTAACAGGAACTCTGGAATTAGTCAAGGAAGCAAATATTGGCATTGTCAGCTTGCCGATGTGCAACCTTTACCTGCAAGACCGAGAATCTCAGCATACACCGCGCTGGCGGGGAGTGACACTGCTGCACGAACTCAAAGCAGCAGGAATTCCCGTTGCAGTTGCTAGCGACAATTGTCGCGATCCGTTTTACGGCTTTGGCGACCATGATGTTTTGGAAGTTTTTAATATGGCAGTCCGCATCGCTCATTTAGATAGGCCTTATGGAGACTGGCCCTGTGCAGTTACAAAGACTCCAGCCGATTTAATGGGATTGCCGAATTTAGGACGAATTGCAGTGGGTTTACCTGCTGATTTGATTTTGTTTAAGGCGCGGAATTTCAGCGAATTGTTATCTAGAGCGCAAGGCTATCGCACAGTTTTGCGGCAGGGCATTAAAATTGATACAACTTTGCCCGATTACCGCGAACTCGATGATTTATTAGCAACTTAAATCTGACATTTTGCATCAATCTCAAGAACAGACAAGATGCCTGTTCCACAAAAGATGAATTTTCTTTCTACTCGTTACTAGGCTCTGCCTGGTAACGTATATCTGGAGGCTCTGCCTCCAATTTTCCTGGGCGTAATGCGAGGTAGAGCCTCTAAATCTCGGTTCCCGGGCAGAGCCTAGGAACCAGTTAAACAGGCACTATAAATTATCAACAAACGTCCCTTCTCTTTTCTTCATTCGCGTACTTCGCATCTTCGCGGTTCGTTCAAAAAAATATCTTTCACCAAGCATTTAGCATTGCTATCTTGTCAACTTGCGACTAATTTGATATAAATATAAAAGCTAATTTTATTGAGGATGTTTTAAGTGAAAGCAGTTATTTTATTGTCGGGAGGGCTGGATTCCTCAACAGTTTTGTATCAAGCCAAAGCCGACGGCTGCGAGTGTTACGCTATTTCCTTTGACTACAAGCAAAGACATCGGCGGGAGTTGGAATCAGCAAGGGCGATCGCACTTGCTGCAGGCGTTAAGGCACATCAGATAGTAAACTTTGACTTAACACTGTGGGGCGGTTCGGCTTTGACGGATAATGAGATGGAATTGCCGATCGATCGCAATCTTGCAGAAATGTCCCAAAACATCCCAATTACCTACGTTCCTGCTAGAAATACGATCTTTCTCAGCTTTGCCCTCGCCTACGCAGAAACTCTAGAAGCCGACCGCATTTACATCGGTGTCAACGCTTTAGATTATTCCGGCTATCCCGACTGCCGCCTCGATTACATCCAAGCCATGCAGGAAGTATTTCGGTTAGGAACAAAGCAGGGCAGAGAAGGAAATGCTATTAATATTATCACACCTCTGATCGAACTTAAAAAGACAGAAATTATTCAATTAGGCAACCAATTAGGAGTACCTTGGGAGCAAACTTGGTCTTGCTACGCAGGCGGGGAAAAAGCCTGCGGCGTTTGCGATTCTTGTCGGTTGCGGCTGGTGGCTTTTGAGGAATTGGGGCTGAAAGATCCGGTGCCTTATGCTTAAACAGTATTCCGACTCGGCGGTTGAAAGCGTTCCTCCATAAACTCTCGTCCCTCTCTAAGAGACTAAAGAATAAACGGGGTTGCTAACTCAGATTTGGTATAAAAAATTGCGCTATTTCGATCGCCCTTTTCATCAAAATCTTAATGAGACAATTTTGCCACACTACTCAACCCGCTATTCTTTCGCCCTTTCCCCACAATTTCCCCATCGGCTGCTGCAATTTCATCTAAAGCTCGATCGCCCGCAGCGTCTTCCAACAAGTGAATTTGAAGTTGATCCAACCGCGGCCCGGACACAGAAACAACCGTAAGTTCCACATTTTCACCGCGCCAAACTTCTCCCACAGCCGGCATTCTTTGCAACTGATAGCTCAAAAAACCTCCGATTGTCTGATATTCGTCCGTTACTGGCAAATCCAAATTCAATATTTGATTCACATCATCTAAATTTAACTGCGCTTGCACTAAATAAGTGCGATCGTCCAATACTTGCAAAGCAATTTCTTTGCTGTCGGGTGACTCGTAGCTGCGACCGATAATTTCGGCTATCAAATCCCTCAGTGTCACTAACCCGGAAATGCCACCAAATTCATCGACTACGATCGCAATTTCTTCCGACGAACTCTGCATCAAAGGCAGCAGTTCCCCCAGGAGCATCATCTCCGGCACAAACCTCACCGAATCCATCCAAGGTAAAATTGGCGTGTCGGGAGATAGCAAACCTTCAGCTAGGGGTTTTGCAAGTTGTTTGAAGCCAATAATCCCAATAATGTCGTCTAAAGAATCTCCCGTCACGGGATAGCGGGAATGGTGAGAAATCGCCATTTCGTCGAGCAAAGTTTGAAAGGTGGCTGTCTTGGGAAGTGCGACAATGCTAGGCCTCGGCACCATTACTTCTTCTACCCAAACTTCGCCAAATTCAAACACGTTGTTGAGCAATTCTCGCTTTTCTGCTTCCAAGCCGCTGGATTCGCTGGAAGTAGCTATAATTAATTGCAGTTCTTCGGGAGTAACCGGGCGATGCCTTAGATCGTATTCGATCCCCGCAAACCGCAAGAGCGATCGAGTGGATTGATTGAGAAACGACACAAAGGGATTGAACAAACGGGCAATCAATAAACTCGGAGGCCCTAAAGTTCTGGCTAGCTGTTCGGAATACAGCAACGCTACAGATTTGGGAAAGAGTTCGCCGAGTACGATTTGCAGGTAAGCTAGCAACAAAAAAGTTACTATTGGTATGCTAAAAGAATGGGCGATCGCCGACTTGATGTAAATTGGCAGCGGCAAATAGCCGAGCGACATTCGGACTAGCACGGCGATCGTACTTTCCCCAATCCAGCCGAGAGCTAAACTAGAAAGAGTGATTCCCAACTGCATTGTCGAGAGCAATCGCTCGATACTTTGCTGCAAAGATTGCACAGTTAAAGCTGCAACGTCGCCAGCTTCCACTAACTGATTGATGCGCGATCGGCGTACCGTCACCATCGAAAACTCAGCCGCCACAAAAAAAGCATTAATCGCAATCAGCAACAGCACTGACAGCAACCGCGACAGCACCTCTGTCGAACTCATCGCGGGTAAATCAGATATCTCCTGCACTCTCGCCCCTAAAAGTGACACAATGCTCCCTAAAAAAACTTTCTCGATCAAACCTGAGAATCTGTCTGCAGGTTTGGTCTTCTTTTATTTTACTTCGCCACTGGAATGCCAGATATTTGCAACTGAAGTTTTTGACCTGGATAATCTGTCAGCGTCAGCGAAACTTCTTTAGCATTTTCCAGCAAAGCTGTGGGAATACTCACCGTACCGTAATACACCTGCCCGTTGGGGGGCAGTTCCGAGGGCAAATCCTCGGCAGTCGCGCTCAGGGCCCGACCGCGATCGTCAGTAACGTTCAAGAAACTGTAGAGAAACCTCACAGCTTGCGAGCCTTCATTTTTCATGCTCACGTCTAGCAGCATGGAATTGTTGCGCTGACTGGCCGCGCTCACTTCCAGGGTTATTCCCCCGTCGCGACTGTTCAGGGGAAACTTGGCGCTGGCATTTTGTGCAGCGGGTTTTTTTGCCGCGGCTGGTTTAGAGCTTGCCTTCTCTGTTTTAGTATTTGCTTGAGCCGTTTTTTCTGGATCGCGACCTTCTACCCGTGCTTTGACGGTTGTGAGAATGTCTTTTTCTTTCAAAATGCTCACTTGGTCTTTGCTAGCCGTCTTTCCAGGCTTGCCGCTGCCAGCATTGTTGCTGGGACGAACATCGGGTTGAGTCGTTCCTTGCAAGGCTTCGCGACCTATAGTAAATCCCCAAACAGAACTCGTCACGCCTGCTCCAAACATCAGAGCCAGCAGAATAAGAGTCAGCACTACCGTCGAATTCACTGCCATTGCCTATAAGAAGTTTATGCCGAGTCCTAGAAACTGCTTTGTCCGGTCGATCGGCTTGCCTAACATTGGCTAACAGGCGATCGGGACTCAGCAGATCTAAAGATTTTGATTTTTGTTCTCTAGTTCTAGCACGGACTGAGAAATTATGTTATAATTCATTTTGAGTTAGATCGAAGAAATCGATTTAACGGCAGTTGGCCGAGCGGTTTAGGCAGCGAACTCATAATTCGCCCCAGGCAGGTTCAACTCCTGCACTGCCGATTTAAAATCAATCACGACGCTCCGCGCTCTTGCTAAAAACCAGGTTTCTTCCCAGATACCAATCCTGGACGGATGGGCGACTAGAAACCGGGTTTCTACAAAAATTTTGCCAGCAGTAACGAAAAAAATACCAAGAAACCTCATTTGTGAGGTCGCAAGTGCGATCGCCAACTAGAAATTTGGTCGATCGACTCGCTCGTGAGATCGATGGCGATCTCAAGATCTCGCACTGCACATCGTACAGCACTCCAAAAATTATTATTCCGATGCAAAGGTCAACGATATCAACCCTTAATTAACTCCACTCCGTCGCGCCCGTCGAGTTCTTGAACGTAAACCTTAACTTGTTCTTCCTTTGCAGTCGGCAACTTTTTACCCGTAAAATCCGGCTGAATCGGTACTTCTCGGTGGCCGCGATCGACTAATACCGCCAACCAAATTTTCTCCGGCCGCCCGTAATCGTTTACCGCATTCAAAGCGGCTCGAGTCGTTCTGCCTTTATATATAACGTCATCTACCAACACCACGGTTTTGCCCGTCAAATCGAAAGGAATTTCTGTTTTAGCCGGTGTCCGCATCGCAACTCGATCCAAGTCATCTCGGTAAAAGGTAATATCTAAAGCGCCCACGGATACTTTGACTTGTTCGAGGACTTCAATTTGATCTGCCAAAATTTGAGCTAAAGGCACTCCTCTACTATGAATGCCCAACAGCACTAACTCCGAGGGGTTCCCTGATTTTTCAACAATCTGGGAAGCGACGCGGGTGAGAGTGCGCCTCACTTCATCAGGGGATAAAATTTCGATAATTTTAGTCATGGGTTGCTGCGAGCTAATTGTTGGCTGTTGGCATATCGAACAATTTGAGATTTTAGATTGTAGATGGACTTGACAGATGAATCTGAGGGTTTGAACAAAGGTCAAAACTTTTTTTGCTGCTGTCGGTGGCTAATCTGTGTCTTCTGCAGGACTTACCCCGAACGGATGAAAAGCAGATGCTGCGATTGCTTAGCCGAAGGCGAACAATGACAGAAATACGTTATTTATGTCTCCTGGAGTGTTCGGGTGAGGTCATCAGTTAACGGCTCAAACCTAATAAGGTATAAAAAAGCAATGATAGTCCCAACCAAATCAGAAAGCAATACCGAGTTAATCGCAATGCTTGGCAAATTAGCGGCGCTGTGATAGGGTGAACCGGCTCACCTAACAGCGGTTTGTGTTTGAGAACTCCGCGATAGGAATTAGTACCTCCTAGTTGCACTCCCAAGATGGCGGCGTAAACGCACTCGCTCCAACCGGAATTGGGACTGGCATCTTTAACAGCATCTCTCTGACAAATCTGCCAAATGTAAATCGGTTTGCCAGATATAACGGCTAAAGTAATCACTGTTAGCCGGCAAGGAATCCACGTCAGCACGTCTTCTAGTTTGGCGCTAAACCATCCTAAATCTGTGTATGGCGCTTCTTTGTAGCCGATCGTAGAATCTAATGTGCTGGCTGCTTTGTAAGCGATCGCCAAGGGGACTATAGCACTCGCCCACATCGAGTTAGGCTCGATCGGGGCAGCGGTAACACTTAATAATAGATGCGGCAGAGCGAACCCAAGTAAGGCATAAAATAGCGGTGCTGTCACGCCATCGACTGCATTCTCTGTTACAGTTTCTAACAATGCTCGCAGAATTTCTGGCTCGGATAAGTTTTCGGTATCCCGGCCCACGTAAAGGCTCAACCTTTCTCGCGCCTTGACTAAATCTCCAACATTTAAAGGTGCTAGCACATCCTCCGCAGCCGCCCTCAAACTGCGGCCTGCAAAACAGCTTGCCAGCAAAATGGTCTGTATGGCAATACCTAAAAGAGGATGCACCCAATTAGCAGCTTGGGCGATCGACCAACTGACAGTATAACTGCCTACAATCAGCCCGATCGCTAGTATTGTACCAGCACATCGTAGCAGCAGTTTGTGCCGGTCGCCAGCGGGACGGTCCTCTGCTTCAGGCATTTTGCCTGCGGGATTATTCCATATATTAAAGACAAGTCGAGTATAGCGGTCGATCGCCCAACCCATCGCCTGCACGGGATGTGGCCAACCCCAAGGATCGCCGATCAAATAATCCAACACCGCAGCTAAAATCAAAACAGGAAATTCATCCGGCATCATTATATATTTTGTCAAACTTGATAGTCCGTCCGACCAGGAGCGATCGTCCGGGTAGCGCAGGTTTTAACTGCTGCTACCTTTGGGGACTTTAATTTTTTAGCAGCAATTTTAACTGCTGAGATTACTTTCGTCGCGCAGCAAGTGTACGTTCTCCTCCCAATTAACACCGTCAAAGGGTAGAATCTCAAAGTGTTTGATGGCATCGTCGTCAAGACAGCGGACGTTGACATCGAATTGATCGGGATGCGATCGGGGGCGATAGAACGAGTGAATGCCGCAAATTCCGCAGAAAGTATGTTGAGCAGTTCCTGTATTAAATGTATAGGTGGTCAAAACATCTTGGCCACTGAGCAAGGTAAAACGTTCCGGCGGCACAATGAGGTGCAAAAATCCCTTCTTTTTGCAGATAGAGCAGTTGCAATCTGATGCTTCGTGTTTGTCAACGGCGACACGGAAGCGGACAGCTCCGCAGTGACAGCCGCCAAAGTAAGTAACAAGTGTTGCGTCCATGTGTGATTGCTGGCGATCGAATGAATGAACTTACCATTTAAATGATAAAGCTAGTTTCTTCCCCAAGAGCCGCTTGCCAACTGCGGACATCATAGTATAAGTCTTCGAGGGAAATACTGTACAGCGCTTCGGCAAGTTTTTTGTGCAATCGGTTCCACAAACTGAATGTTACCCAGTCCTCTGCTTGCGTCGCGTCGGGGAAATGTCGAGGTAAAGGTTCAATAGTTTCACCTACAGCCTCTAAGATTTGTCCTAAAGAGATTTGAGCGGGCATGCGGGCTAATTGATATCCTCCTTGGGAACCCCGAACAGATTGGACTAAACCGGCTCGTCGCATTTCAATCAGCAATTTTTCTAGATACGGAGCAGGTAACTCCTGTCGCTTCGCTATCGATTTCACCGATGTCGGGCCATAGCGAGGTTGCAAACTTAGATCCAGTAATGCTTTGACACTGTAGTGTCCGCGTGTGGTTAACTTCATGGGATTTTAAGAGCGGGGCAAATATTTAGCTAGCTGATAGCTGATAGCTTATGCTACCGAGTTTAGAGATTGCTCGCACCGGCTGCAGCTACTCCTCAAGAAAGACTGCAGGTTATTAAAAATATTTAGATAATAGTGGTTAACAATTGAGCCGATCGGTGTAATATGGTTTTACGACCAGCTATAAAGCTAAAGTTTCTTGGTCAAACCAAAAACCAACCGAGAAAAAATCCGTACACCAGTTGAATATTTCAGGACTCAGTAAATGGCTAAAAAGAAAAATATCGAACCCCTTGAAGGCGAAGATCTGATCAAAAAGGTCAAAGACCTAGAGAACCTTACCAAGGAAGAAAAAGCTAGAGCCTGTGGCTACTACACCGTTACCAAGAACGGCGTAGAACGGGTCAACATGATGAAATTCCTGAATGCGCTGATTGATGCAGAAGGCATTCAGCTAGACGGGAAGCAAAACGGCAATGGACGCGGCGGACGCTCTGCCAGCTATCGGATTAGCGTTCAATCTAACGGCAACTTACTGATTGGAGCTGCCTACACCAAACAGATGGAACTCCAGCCAGGAGATGAATTTGAAATCTCTCTGGGACGCAAGCACATTCACCTGCGCCAAATTGATCGAGAAGAAGAAGTAGCCTAGGCCTTTACGACTTGCTTTGACTTCTTGCTTGAACAGGTTGGTTTGACTTCAAGCGTTGACTGCAAGCAGAGAATTGGCTCTGAAATCTTTCTGTGAGCCTCAAACAGTATGGCTTCTATAGATGGCAATGGCTGGACAAAAGCCACTGCCACTACTTTATATTTTCCGAGAATACCTATTCTCGCCCCTCGCTATATCCGTGTGGACAAGCGGGGGATTTTCCGCGTAGCTGTTAAACAGAAGTTCGGCAGCCGATTGTGTACGGGATTTAACGGATGTAATGGATGTAATGGATGGATGTTCTGCAACCAATTGTGTACGGGATTTAACGGATGTAATTGATGAACCGAAGAGGTTTGAAGGAAGAATTAGGTTTGATTGAGCTAGGAAACCCACCAAAGCAAGAAAATTGCAGAGGTATTCTCAGCAAACAGTGCGTCATACCAGTTGAAAAAAAGAAAGAATGCAACTGTAGCGCAGCTCGAAAGCACGAGCTTGATCATTCATTCCCAATTATTTAACCTAAAATCTAAAATCTAAAATTTTATGTGTCTGTGTGGGAGGTGTTTTGAGGGCAAGGAAACACCTTGATCGCCCCTAAGTGAAAATACAGGCTGGAACAGTTAAAGTGTTAGGGAGCAATTAGTCATCAGCCTATGCCGTTGCCCCGATTCGCGAGTAAAACTTCTCAACACCAACCAAAAATCTCCCTGCGTCGCCTTCTAGTGGCCTCTTTTGTGCTGCAAATCGTCGCAGGAGTGGGGATTGTCGGGTATCTGTCCTTTCGCAACGGAGACAAAGCAGTCGAAGATCTCGCCGAGAAATTGATCGCGGAGACGGGAAAGAGAGTTGAAGAAAAGCTGATTTCTTTTCTCGAACATACCCAGTGGGTAAATCAACTTAACGCTGAAGCGATCGAGCGCGGTGAATTAAACTTACAGTTAGAAAAGCCACAGCCTCGGGGAGAGAAGTTCCTCTGGCAGCAAATGCGATCTTTTAAAAGCATTCAATGGATATCCTTCGGCGCTGAAAAATCAGGAGAATATCTCGGCATTTGGCGCAACCCCACGCATAACAGCTTGCAAATTGTCGCGGCGAACAAGTCTAGCAACTTTCACAGCATTTACTACGCTACAGACGGCAACGGCACTCGCACCGCTAAATTAAAGGCAGAACCCAGAACCTACGATGCCCGTCTCCGCCCCTGGTACAAGGAAGCTGTCGCAGCTAATAAACCGATTTGGACGAGCATTTATCCGGGTTTTACTCCTGGGACGGTTTTTATTGCTGCCAGCCAACCGATTCGCGCTCGAAATGGTAAATTGCTGGGAGTTAGTGCAGTAGACTTTTCGCTCTCGGAGCTTCAGCAATATCTCCATCGCATCAAGCTTAGCAAAACGGGACAAATTTTCGCGATCGAACGATCGGGCTTGCTGGTTGCCAGTTCGAGTCAAGAATCACCCTTTAGAAAGATGTCTGGAAAGCCGCAACTGCAGCGGGTGAATGTTTTAGACAGCCAAAATCCTGTCATTCGCACTGCAGCTAAATATTTGTACGAAAACTTCGGGGGCTTTGGCGACATTCAGCAGCGGCAGCAACTGCAATTTAGCCGAGACGGGGAGGAATATTTTGTGGAAGTGCTGCCCTTTTCTGATGTTTACGGTTTGAACTGGCTGATTGCGATCGCAGTTCCCGAATCAGATTTCATGGGGCAAATCAACAAAAATACGCGCACTACAATTTTACTTTGTTGGGCGGCGCTGCTGCTATCGACAATTGCTGGAGTGCTGACAGCTAGGTGGGTAACGCTGCCGCTGCTGCGGCTCAACGAAGCAGCTAAAGATATTGCCGTCAGAGAGTTCGATCGCCCTGTTGCTGTCAGTAGGCTTGAGGAAGTCGGCGAATTAGCGCACTCTTTCAACGAGATGGCAGCTCAACTGAAACAGTCTTTTCAAGCTTTGGCAGAAAGTGAAGAAAAATTTGCCAAGCTGGTAGAAAATTTGCCTGTTGGAGTCTCGGCGATGACTCCGGGTGGTGCATTTATTTTCATCAATTGGGCGGGAGAGCAGATATTGGGTAGGGGAGAAATGCCCGATGCCACCGCAGCAGAGCTAGCAGAAGCTTATCAAATTTATATAGCAGGCACTAATCAACTATACCCGGTCGAGCAAATGCCGTTTGTGCGGGCGTTGAGTGGCTTGGAGGTGATTGCTGAAGATGTGGATATTCGCCGAGACGGGAAAAATATTCGTTTGGAAGTGCGAGCGCTGCCGGTGTTTGACGGTGCGGGGAATATCCTTTATGTTCTTACTGTTTTTAAAGATATTACGGCTCGCAAACAGGCAGAGCAAATATTGACTGACTACAACCGTACCCTCGAAATTGAAGTAGTCGAGCGCACGATCGAGCTAGCCTCGATCAATGCCCGTTTGCAGCTCGAAATTGAGGAGCGCAAGCAAGCTGACAAAATTATCCGTCAAGAGCGCGACTTTAACTTAAAGATTATCGAAAATTCTCCGATTTTTTTTGTGGCGATCGACTCTGAGGGTAAAATCCTGCTGGCGAATAACTGTATGCTGGAAGCGGTGGGCTATACTGCCACAGAAGTTGCAGGCAAAGATTACTTAGCTACATTTGTACCCCCAAGCGATCGAGCCGGATTACATTCGATTTTTACGGGCGTAACAGCGCGGGAGCAAACGGTTAACGAACATCGCATTCTCACTTCGGACGATCGGACTTTGTTAGTCGAGTGGCACGGCACACCGGTGCTCGACGAAGGTGGCAGTCTGGATTTTTTGTTTGGATTTGGGATTGATATTGGCGATCGCAAACAAGCACAATTAGCCTTGCAAAAAAGCGAAGCTCTGTTTCACAAATTAGCGAACACTGTTCCCGGAGAACTTTACATATTCGTGCAGCATCCCGACGGCTCAGTCAAGATGGAATATATCAGTCCTCTGTGCCGAGAAATTCAAGAATTAGAGCCGGAGGAAATCCAGAACAACTCTGCTTTATTCTACGAACAAATACACCCGGACGATCGATCCAGTCACTTCCAGGCAATTGTCAAAAGTGCCACTGATCTCGAACCATTTTCCCACGAGTGGCGGATTGTGACAGCCTCGGGAAAACTCAAATGGCTGCAAGGTTATTCTCGACCAGAATTGCGCGAAAATGGAGATATTGTCTGGCACGGCATAATCATTGATACGAGCGATCGCAAACAAGCAGAACAAGAACTCCAACAAGCCAAAGAAGCCGCCGAAGCTGCCAACAAAACTAAAAGCCTCTTTCTAGCCAACATGAGCCACGAATTGCGAACTCCCCTCAACGCCATTCTCGGCTTCGCTCAATTAATGGAACCCAGCGCTAATTTAACTTTGTCGGAGAAAGAAAATATCAAAATTATTCGTCGCAGCGGAGAACACCTGCTTCAACTGATCAATCAAGTCTTAGACTTATCTAAAATAGAAGGTGGGCGGATGGCACTCAACGCCAAAATTTTTGACTTGTACCGCTTGCTGGAAGACGTGCAAAATATGTTTTTAATTACGGCAAAAAATAAAGGATTGCAAGTAATTATTGACTGCTATTCCGATGTTCCCCAATACGTGCAAACTGATGATTTTAAGTTGCGACAAGTGTTGATTAATCTATTAGATAATGCGGTTAAATTTACCCAGTATGGTTCAGTTTTAATCACCGTATGCTCCAAGCAAGAAGGAATAATTAAGCCTGCCGAAAACGAATTTGTAAATAGTGGAGAACCTCAACAAACTCTTTTTATTAGTTTTGAAATAGCCGATACAGGAGTTGGTATTTTCCCGGAAAAATTAGAAAGCATATTTGAATTATTGGTGCAAACTTCATCAGAAAAGAAAGTTCAAACAGGTACGGGTTTAGGATTAAACATCAGCCGCGAGTTCATAAGATTAATGGGGGGCGACATTACTGTCGAGAGCGAAGTGGGACACGGCACAGTCTTCAAGTTTGACATTCAAGTTGTTACCGCAGCGGGGGCGGGTGAAGTCATCAATAAATATGTTGAAGTCAATGATTTATCGCAAAGTTCAAGAATGGTACAAGAAAAAATATCTGATAGTGCTGCAATATTTACGCTGGACTCCAAGCCGAAAGTTCCCCCAGAATGGACGAGCAATCTAAAACAGGCAGTCCGTGAGGCTGACTTCGACTTGATTGCCACAAGTATTGAGGAAATCGGCAGCGATAATGAGGTTTTGGCGGAAGTTCTGATGAATCATCTATATAATTTTGATTATCAAAAAATACTAGATTTGATCGCGGAAATTGATCTGTAGGGGACGCAATGTGCATCTTCTCCTATAAATTTGCTGAGTTTTCGGGTGCGACTAAGCTCACGTTATATCGATTTCGGTTGCACTCCTTATCATTGTTGACTGTTGACTGTTGACTGTAGAAGGAGGGTCAAAAAAATGAAAATTGCGCGAATTATTTGTTGGCGGCTTGATTCGACTTTACGCCTGACGATGAAGCGTGGACTTGATATCATTCCGGCGCCCCGGATTTGATATTATCTATAAAGTTGTTGTGGGGAGCATCTCGGCAGAGATGCTCCCCGAACAGTTATTGTAGCTGCTGCCCCAATAGTCATGAGATAGCATAAAATCCTCGCTCAAAGGTCAATACACTCTGATAATTATCATGCTTGATATCAAATCCGTTAGCATCGGAATAGTAAATTCGAGTTGACTGTTGACTGTTGACTGTGAACAGTCAACAGTCAACATCATAAGGAGTGTAACCGGAAATGATATGATTGGCTGCTAATAATTGAGTGTTTGACTTGACTTTTTTGAAGCTAGAGTTAACCCCCCCGATCGCCCTTTTGGTAAGGAGAAATCGAGGGGGTTAACTATTATTTGTCAAGTATCTGAGGATATCAAGCAGGGTTCGCTTCGGCTCGTCTTTGTAGCAGGCGGGCAATTTCAGCTTTTTCTACAAGTCCGACGAGGACACCGTTTTCGCGAATGACGGGGAGTTCTTGTACTTTTAGCTGTTCCAGAAGGGTGACGACTTCGAGGAGGGATAATTCTGGTTTGACGGTGGTGGAAAATTCGATCGGCTTCAGGAGTTCTTTCACTAAAACTTGGGGCCAAGTTCCGGTAGGAATGGTTTTGAGGTCGTCAAGGTCGATCGCACCTACCAATTGTCCGGCATCATCTGTTGCCAGGAACCTGCGCCAGGTTTGAGTGCTACCGATCACGTAGTTGTTGGCAAATTCTCTGAGGGACAAGTCTTGGGAGACGATCGGACTTTCGGGGGTCACAGCATCTGCGGCTGTCAGGCCTGCCAGTTGATTTTGGACTGTGGCATATTGGGCAGATTGACCGGCATTTTGCAGTAAGAACCAACCGATTACTAGATTCCAGATATTGCCGAATACGCCTGTAGCAATGGCAATCCAACCAATTATTTGACCGACGCGGCTAGCAAAAATTACACCTTTGTAAGGGTTGCCGGTAATTTTCCAGACGATCGCTTTGAGGATGTTGCCGCCGTCGAGGGGCAAACCGGGAATTAAGTTAAATAAGGCTAGAACTAAGTTGATGGAAGCTAAAAGTCCGACGATGGCGGCGGCGGGGCCTGTGAGACCAGCACCAATGCCGATCGCTGTTAACAAACCGGATAACAATAAGCTGACCAACGGGCCTGCAATCGCTACCCAAAATGCTTCGGCTGGGGTTTTGGATTCTCTTTCCAAATTAGCCAGTCCGCCAAACAGAAATAGCGAAATTGATTTCACGCCAATTCCCTGTTTAATGGCTACCCAACTGTGTCCTAATTCGTGGGCTAAGACGGAAGCAAATAACAGTAACGCTGTCAAGAATCCCAGCATCCAGGGCGCTACGGGGCCCAATGTGGGAAACAGGGCAGCTAGTGCGCCGCCGTACTGCCAGGTTACTAAACCCAGAACTAAAAACCAAGATGCGTTGACAAAGAAGGGAATCCCAAACAGGTTGCCGACGCGAAATGTACCGTTCATAATGGCTACCTCTGATTTTACGAATGAGAGGTTTTTCTCTCTGTCTCCTTATCGTAACGAAACGTAACGGCGATGTTAATGCTTCAATTAGGGTGTTATCCGTCTGTCGAGGTTCGGTTTGCGGAATAATCAACGCCGACTGCGGTTTTGCCCGCTAGGGGTTAAAAATCTTTATCTCAAAACGGAAGTTTTCGCTATGAGGCTTGAGGAGGATATTTGTTTTAGTTTTATGTTTTAATTTTCAATGGGTTTTAACTCACATCTTGCACCTCTGTCATGAACACGCAAGATGCCTGTTCCACAACAGATGAATTTACTTTCTTGTGGGCCGTTGCTCCTCGCCCGCCCATAAAAGCCTTATTGAGAATGGGGCAATATCTCACTTTTAACCGAATGCAAGCTTTGAGAGGGGGAATTAATCCCCCGGCTGACTATTACAACTGTGGCAAGATATCAGTTTCAAGCAACTTTAGCTATAATGACTTACCCTAAGAATAGTTTTAGTGCTAATAATTATGCCAGAATCTTTTTTGCTCGGTCGGCTGCTGTTGCAATTCAACAGCGAAGCCGCTGATATTATTACAGACTTATCCGCTGTTGCTGTAACTCCCGATGGCAATTTGTGGCTGGGTTCCGATGAAACGGCTTCGATCGAGCGTTTGTCGCCTGTGGCGCCTCATATTTTTGGAGAACATAAAAGATTTGCGATCGCAGATTTTATCGATCTATCTGGACAATCCGAAATCGATATTGAAGGAATTGATTTCAGCAGCGATTATCTTTGGCTGGTCGGTTCTCACAGCACAAAACGCAACAAAGCTAAAGGCAAAAACGCAGACAAAGACATTAAAAGATTAGCAGAAATAGAGACAGATGTCAACCGTTATTTGCTGGCGCGCATTCCTATGAAAGACGGGATTTTGTGCGAGTCAATTTCCCATTCAGACAATCAAAGGGAACAGAAAGTGGGATGCCTTCAGCGGACAGAAACGGGCAATTTGCTGACAGACGCGCTCAAAGATGACAGCCACCTGGGTCTATATTTATCTGTGCCGATTCCGAGTAAAGAAAATGGCTTTGATATTGAAGGGTTGGCGGTGCGCGGAAATCGGATTTTTATTGGTTTGCGGGGACCTGTACTGCGGGGTTGGGCAATTATTTTAGAAATAGAAGTTGAAGAGGCAGAACCGGGAGTTTTAAAACTTAAGGAAATTGGGAAAGGAGGGAAATTGTACAACAAACATTTTGTTGATTTGAACGGTTTGGGCGTGCGAGAATTGTGCTGGAACGGGAAAGATTTAATTGTTTTAGCCGGGCCGACGATGACTTTATCGGGGGCGACGAGGGTTTTTCGGTTAAAGGGAATTTTAGGGCGATCGGGCGACAGTATTACGGGGCAAGATGGGGGAGATTTGGAGGTATTGTTTGACTTGCCTTTTAAAGTGGGTACGGACAATGCTGAAGGGTTGAGCCTGTTTCCGTATTTGGGGGAGCAGAATTCGCTGTTAGTGGTTTACGATTCGCCGGATGGGGAGAGAATGGTTGAGCAAAATAGTATTCTGGCGGATATTTTTAGGTTGAATTTGTAGTGAGGAATTTAGTCCGAGCAAGTTTTGGTGAATCAGGAATAAGGACTGAAGTCCTGACTACAAACAGATGCCAAATTAAGTTAATTGTCGATCGCATCCCTCCGCCGCTGGCTGTAGCGTTTCAATTCATCAATTAAGTGAGTATCGTTAGAAGCTGTTCTCGCGCCAGCTTCCGCCGCCCAGCGCTTCAAATCTTCAATTTGCGATCGCGCGATCGCAGCTAAAGGTACTGTATCCTCGATCGCCCTCAAAATATCCTCGGTCATCAAATCCCGGCGCTGTCCGTTTACAAAAGTTCCAAAGGCCCGATACAATCCATCTATTACCACTTGCTCAATTTCTGCACCGCTAAAATTTTCAGCGCGTTTGGCCAAAACCGCCAAATCAAACTCGCGCAATCTAGTCGGCCGCAATCGCTGCAAATGCACTTTAAAAATATCTTGCCGTTCCGATTCTGAGGGCAAATTCAAAAAGAAAATTTCATCAAACCTGCCCTTTCTCAGCAACTCTGCCGGCAAAATCCTGACGTTATTTGCAGTTGCAACAATAAACACCGGACTGGTTTTTTCCTGCATCCAAGTAATCAAACTGCCGAATACGCGACGTGAAGTTCCCGAGTCGCCGTCGCTACCGCTGATAATGTTGCCAAAGGCTTTATCTATTTCATCAATCCACAAAACGCAAGGTGCGATCGCCTCTGCTAATTGTATCATTTGCCTGACGCGGCTTTCGCTTTCTCCGACCACGCCGCCAAACAATCTCCCAGTATCCAACCGCAACAGCGGCAAACGCCATTCTGAGGCTATTGTTTTCGCAGATAAAGATTTGCCCGTTCCTTGAATTCCTACTAACAAAACTCCTTTCGGATTCGGTATACCGTAGCGACGCGCTTCGTCAGTAAAAGCATCTTGCCGCATTTTTACCCACTGTTTCAAATTCTCCAAGCCGCCCACACTTTTTAGGGATTCTCGGGAGTTGAAAAACTCCAAAATGCCCGTTTGGCGAATTGCTTGCTGTTTTTCCTCCAAAACTCCGTCAATATCTGACTCGTTAATTTGCTGTTTGGCGGCCAAAGCTTTAGCCAAAACCCGCCCGATTCTAGCGCGGCTCAAACCCTGACAAGCTTTAACCAACTGTTCCCTTGCTAAACCGCTAACTTGCAACTGTTGCGGCTTTTCCACAACGTGGGAAATTAAACTGTCGATTTCTTGCACGTTGGGCAAAGGAAAATCAATTACTGTTACTTCTTCTTTCAATTCTTCGGGCAATTCCAGCGTGTGAGAAGTAAGAACTATAGTTTTTTTGCTGCGCTTCAATTCCCGCGTTAAATTCCGCAATTCTCGCACTACCGGGGCGCTTTTTTCGCTGTAGGGATATTTCAAAGTTGGGTGCAAATCCCGCAGTACAAATATGGTATATTCTTCAACAGCAGTTTTGCTGACGCGATCGAGCGCCGCCATTACCGAACCTTTCCCAGAACCGTTATCCTCCCAGCCGCGCACGAGATCCCAGAATAACACCCGGCGCGGGGGAGTTACTTGCAGCGCTACTTGGGCAATTACGGCTTCGACCGGTTCCTCCTCCGCGCCGACAATGTACAGCAGCGAATAGCGGGCGCGAATCATCAAATCTAGTCGCTTTACCAGTGCCTCGAAATGGTTATTTTTACTGCCATCGACGGCATCATTTTTTCTGGCTTTAGGGTAATTTTCTGTCATTTTATTTGATATCTTAGATATATATTCAACTTTATTATTAAATATTTTGTTTGCAGTCAGGACTTTAGTCCTTAAAAAGGATTTAACCGCACTAAAGGTTGGTAGTAAGGACTTTAGTCCTTAACAAGTATTTAGCCGCACTAAAGTCCGTACTGCCAACGTTAAAATTATAACAGAATAGTACGCAATTGGCTATTTAGGCACTTTTCGAGCTTGTTTCACCATTTCAATGAGAGTGTGGTGAGCATCTTCGGCGTCTTTTAAAGTGCGATCGAAATTTACTCTAACAGGCACTGTTTCGTCGTTGACTTTAGCGGTTAAATCCATGCCATTGGCATCAATAGCGAGCATTTGAGCTTCCGTTGCCTCCGGTTGGTCGCCAAATGCTTGAGCGTACAGCACTACAGCACTAGCGTGGTCTTCGTTCATGTGAGTGCAGATGCGATCGCTAATCTCAGTAGAAAACGGTTCTGACATGGGAGATTCCTCAGATGCAATATCGATCGATTGTACTGCGATCGGTACAAAGATTTCAAGAGCCAGGAATTGCCTCAAGATTTATGAGGGATAAATAACTAAATTATATCCGCGTTAATCGGCGTTCATCTGCGGTTAAACAATCAAATCATTCAACTAAAATGATAAAATATTAGCTTAATATTCCCTAATCAAATGAAAAACTATAGCGCTTATATCGAACTACTCAAAACATTTCCGCCGCGACCCATAACTGCTGAGGAGGAGTTAATGGCAACTCAAGAAGCGATCGATTCTTTGTTGGACAAAGGCGAACTGACTCCAGACGAACGCGACTACCTCCATGTACTAGGAACTATGGTTTATGAGTACGAGCAAACTTTAGAACCCATACCTGACATTTACGGAGTAGAATTATTAAAGGCTTTAATCGAAGAATTTGAACTCAGACAAAAAGACCTAGTTCCTATTTTTAAAACCGAGTCTATTGTCTCAGATATCCTCCGTGAAAAGCGCCAACTTACAACCGAGCACATACAAAAACTTGCAGATTTTTTCGGCGTATCGCCGGCTGTTTTCTTTCCGTTGCATCGAGTTAAAACAACTGCTTGAATTGAAAAACATATTTTTGTTTGTAGTAAGGACTTTAGTCCAGAAACCTGGTTTTTACGGTAAGACGTATTGTCACCGAGAGATTCTCTAAAAACCCGGTTGCTTGCATCGGAGTGCGTAAATCCTGAGAATGCTTCCTTTTCATTGCTTTTTAAAGGCGAGACAGTTTATCATAATTAGCAACTAAAGAGTATTTAACCAACCTGCCATGCTGTGGACGCCCGGACAAATCCTCAAAACTCGCCCTCTCCGCATCGACACCATCCTCGCACAAGGGGGATTTGGCCTTACCTACAAAGCAACACATTTGCAACTCAACTATCAAGTTGTCCTCAAAACACCGAATGTGAGTTTGCAAAACGACCCGGAATACGCCCACTTCGTCCGCAGATTTATCCGCGAAGGGCAAATCTTAGCAAAATTTTGCCAAAACGCGCATCCTGGAATTGTCCGCATTAGCGATTTGTTTGAGGAAAAAGGCCTTCACTGTTTGGTAATGAATTTAATTGTCGGCCAAAGTTTATTTGATACAGTACGGCAACGGGGGCGACTCCCGGATACAGAAGCGGTGGCACTTATCCGCCAAATGGGAGAAGCATTAAGTGATGTTCACCAAGCAGGAATTGTCCATCGAGATGCCCATCCGGGGAATATTATGTTGCGTCCCAACGGGCAAGCAGTATTAATTGATTTTGGGCTAGCGAGTGAATTAATGCCAACTATTATTAGTAGCAGACATCCTCATAACCCTGCTTTTGCTCCTTGGGAACAGCATATCGAAGGTAGTGGTAAACCAACGGTTGATATTTATGCTTTAGCTGCATCTTTATATTATGCAGTAACGGGAAAAGTACCAACAGCTTCCCTCAATCGGCATTTTAGAAATGAAGCATTGCCACCTGCGAAAAATTTTGGGGTAAAAGATTGGGTAAGTTTAGCAATAGAAAAAGGGATGGCAGACGCAGCGGAAAAGCGGCCGCAGTCGATGAAAGATTGGTTGAGTTATCTCCGGGAACCGATTCCGTTAACGATTCCCAGTGTTTCGGTACAGCTTAAATCGGCGCGGGGTGTTGATTACACTCGTCTGCGGGATTTATTGGCTGCGGGGAAGTGGAAAGAGGCGAATAAAGAAACATTCGAGCTGATGCTGAAAGCTGCTAGACGAGAGGATCAAGGTTGGTTAAATAGGAAATCCATCGATAATTTTCCTTGCGATGATTTACGAATGATCGACCAATTGTGGGTAAAATACAGTCAAGGTCACTTTGGTTTTAGTGTCCAGAAAAAAATCTGGTTGGAAGTGGGCGGTAAAGTGGATGAAAAGACTGAAAAAAAGCTGGGTGAGAGCGTCGGTTGGCGAAAAAAAGGTGAATGGTTAACAGACGATAACCTAACTTTTAATCTGCTAGCACCTAGTGGCCACCTTCCTTGGTGTGGTACGTGGGAGCCGTTGTGGTTGTTGTTGGTTAGTTTGTTATTTGGTGTGTGTTTTATTGCTTTGGCGATAGTTCCTGTTTCGGGTGTTTCGCCTGGCGTTAATTTGGGTTTTTGCTTGGTGTGTGTGTTGACATCTTTCGTTTGTCATTCGTTGGTTAGGTACTCTCGTAGTTGTTATATTGCCCGTCGCATCAATAGCTGTAATAGCCCCTGGCACATCGAATAATATTCTCAAACCAAGCTCAATTCAAAGAAATTAGAGAGCAACAAAAACCTAACGAAGTCGAAACCAATCATCAAGATGAGGATCTCAACTAATGCGTTATGCCATTGTCATTGAAAAAACACCCAATAACTATTCAGCTTATGCGCCAGATTTACCCGGATGTGCAGCCACAGGCGCTACCCTTGCGGAAGTACAGCAGGAAATTAAAGAAGCGATCGAATTTCACTTAGAAGGGTTGCGAGAGGAGGGTTTACCCATTCCCGAACCCACTACTCTATGTGAGTATGTAGAAGCATGGTAGTAGGGCAAAATATTTCATAGATTAAGTCGGCAAAATTCAATTATAATCTGCTCTAAAGAGGATGTTATCGAACACTTCTTAGTCAAACAGTAACAACTATATCATTCCAAATCCGCAAGAGCTACTTTCAAGCAAGCACGAACCTCCTTCCAGTCACGTTCCGACAGATGACCAATTAGAACTAAGTTGGAAGATGGGGGTAGAGTGACAATAAAACTGCGAAAAACTGAAGCGACTCGTAAACCTGCTGCGGCCCAATCTTGGAGTATATAATCAGTTAAAGTTAAAGCAGTGGTCTGTGTAGTAAGGAGTCCAGCTATTACATCAGAGCGGGTTGTGTTATAGGTAACTGATGATAGAATTACAGCCGGACGACGTTTAATGCCAGTGACACCAGGAAAATCAACTGTCACCACATCACCAGGATTAAAAGACACTATTACATCTCCTCATTTTCAGAAAAAATGGTTGCCGCGTACTGCAAAGAAAATGCCGTCACATCGAGTTTATCTTCCTCAGTCCAAGTCTCGCTTTCATCGACAACCGACAGATTTTGCTGCACCAAATCGTTGAGAATAAGAGTTGCCAAGCGCAGTCTATCCTTTGGTGAAAGGGTAGACAGAACGCGATCGTAAACTTCTCGAACAGTAGTTAACATAGCAAATCCTCTTGCTTCTTATCTTGTGGAACACTTAGGGCAAGTTGATTTGATTATAGCTCAAAAAATTAATAAATTTATGCTATACTCAAATTTTAATTTTTAACCCCAGATTCACCTATGCCAACTTTAACTGATATTGGCATTCTCATCATTTCCACACCAGAAACCTGTGGAAATCGCCCCCGCATCGCAGGCACTAGAATAACAGTTCAACGAATCGCTGTTTGGTACAAAATGGGGATGAAATCAGAAGAAATTATTGCAGAAATTCCCCACTTAAATTTAGCACAAGTTCATGCAGCATTAGCTTACTACTACGCCAATAAAGAGCAAATTGATGCCGATATTGCGATGGAAGAAGCTGAGTGCGATCGCTTAGCCAATGAACACAAAGTGGGGAGTTAATCGTTAGATACCCTGACTTCTTAAAGAAGTCAGGTATATGAGTATTCTATCGTACAAACTGCACAGCTTAACTAAAAGATCGATCGTCAAACGGCAATTCATCAAATCGCGAATCAATATCAGCCTCAGAATTGGCAACAGGGGAATTAGCGCGAGATGCCGGCGGCTTTGCTGAATGCACCTTGGCTACCGGTAACTTTGCCGCAGGTTCCGATTTCTGTAGGTTAACTACCGGTAACTCCCCGCCATTTTCTCCATTTTTGCTCGTTTGATTCCACATCATCATTCCCAGCAAACCATCAACCAAACCGCCACCGCTACCGTTGCCTGTTACCGCAACATCCGGCACAACTCGCACGTTGCGATCGCCTATAATTTGCATTAACTGCAAAGCCGTATAACCGGAAGCACCCAAAGCCACAACACCCGCGCGATAAGCTTCAGCTTGAGCATTTCCCTTCACCCGAATCGACTCAGCTTCACCTTGAGCTTGTTTCACCTGAGAATTCGCTTTCAACTCAGAAATCTTCACGCCTTGTTCGGATTTCACCATCTCTTGTTGAATCTCAGCCAGCGCCGTTTCCCGCACCAATTGTTGCCGCTGAGTTTGTGCTAATTGCTGCACCTCATAAGTCTTGCACTGTTCCTCAGCTATTTTGCGATCTGTTTGAGTTTGCATCAACTCTGCTGGCGGCAAAATATCACCGATTAAAGTATCAATTGCCTGCACGTCGTAGGTACGCAAAGCTGCTTTGATATACTCGGCGGCTTCGGCTTGTCTGCCGCTTCTTGCCGAGAGAAAATCTAATACAGAATAAGCTTGAGCCGAATTGCGGAAATAATTCCCAATTGTCGGCTGCAAAACATGGTCAACTAAGTTCTGCATTGAACCGACGCGAGAGATAACTTTCGGAGCATCCAAAGCTCCAACGTGAATAATCTGAGCTACTTCTAAATCAAAGGCGAAACCATCTTGAGAACGCACGGTTAAAGACGAAAGTTTAGAATCGTAACTGTGCCTTTCTGTTTTGCCAGACCAATTCAATACTATATTAGTAGTCGGCACTAACTCTACTTTCAAAATGCGAGTGTTCAGCGGATGTTTCCCCGGATAAAGGGGAGTTACCCAAACCCCTTTATTGCCGACATTTACTAAATTTCCGTGAGTGAAAGCAGCGCCGCTGACATCTTCTGAGGTTTTGCCGACATAGGAAATAACCGCGCCGACATAGCCGATCGGGATTTCGGTCATCGGCACTTGTTCCACCCCGACAAACCAAGGATTTAAATTCCAAGAACCGGAAAGCAAAACCTGTTCCTGCAAACCGCGCCGCCCGCCGCCGCTGATAAATTTCTGCGCGTTTTGGAAGTTGTCGTGATTCGGAATAATCGGCCCTGCAATTTCGCCATCTTGGATCGGAACGCCGTCATAAGTTGTCACAACTCCCACTTTATCGGGAGCAATTTTGTACAGTTTCAATTGTTCCGCTGTCATCCCGTGTTTGGGAGCATTAGCTGCTGTAATTACCGTAAATAATGCCGTATTTATCCGATAGCTGCCGCCCGTCAGAATGCCGAGTTGGCGACCTTTTTCGCCACCGCTTTTAAGAAATTTGCGAGCATCTTGAAAATTGTCGCATTCTGTGATTTTGCCTAGGATGCGCTGGGGCGGAATCGACTCGCCGGCGGCGGCGATAATTAAAGCAATTTCACCTTGGGGAACTACAGTTAGAGACTCTTTGCGAACGTTGTACTGCAAAGGCCAATAACCCCAGTGCCAACCGGGGGGCAAAGTATCAGCTTGATATCCAGCTTCTCCGTTTAAGGCAATTAAATCTCCGGGCGGTAAAGACTTGCCGCCGAAGGTAAACTTTTTACTGACAATTCCGACTTCCCGATCGCCAATTACTACCAATCCGCCAAAAAATAGCGGCAGCACCAGAATAATTATCATACCGCCGATCGCGATCGGGATAAATCCCCCCGGATCGAGCTGCATTGTCTGCACGGGAACAGTGCTGCGTAACTGCCCTAGCTGCAAGCTAGAATCAGGTTTTGCGGCTAGCTGAGTCGAGGTTTGATTTGCGGGGGGGATATTGCTAGCGGCTAATACCGGCGAGGGTTTCAAACTGGTTATTGCACTGAGGGCTAAAGACGCCGAAACAGCGGCTGCAAACTGTTTTAAAATGCGGACTTTGACTTGAGATTTGGACAAAAATGAATAAAGCATTTTTTTGATGAGGGCTAATTTGTCCTAGGAGTTCCACCTTAGCCTTACTAAAAAGTTTTTACATAAAACTTAAGGTCTTATTTATCATTATTTGCCGTCATAATAGTCATATTTATCAGTAACAAAAATACCCCTTATTAAACTACAGGCTGACAATCCCCCGTTTTAATGCGGAAATCGCGGCCTGCGTGCGATCGCTAACTCCCATTTTGCTCAAAATATTGTTGATGTGAAACTTGACGGTGCTTTCGCTGATGTGCAAAACCTCACTAATCTCGCTGTTGCTTTTACCCGCGACTATGAGGCGGATGACTTCTAATTCGCGATCGCTCAATTCAGGGCCACTCAGGCGATCGGCTAACTTAACACCCACTGCCAGCGGAATGTACTTTTTACCCTCAAAAACCGCCCGAATTGCTGCTAAAAGCTCCTCTGGTTCCGCATCCTTCAGCAGATAGCCCTTAGCACCTGCTTGCAATCCGCGATAGATGTTTTCATCGCCGTCATAAGTCGTCAGCACCACAATCCGGGCGCTGGGAAACTCCGCACAAATCGCAGCAATGGCGGCGACTCCATCCATCACCTGCATCCGCAAATCCATCAGCGTTACATCGGGCTGATGTTGGCGAAACATTGTCACAGCTTCCTGCCCGTTGCTTGCTTGCGCCACAACTTTAACATCTGATTCCTGCTCCAGCAGCGCCACTAAACCTTGCCGCACAATATAATGATCGTCAGCAATTAAAACGCGAATAATATTGGATTGGTTAATCATGTTACCCTGTTAATTTTATTAAAAAAACTGAAAATCTCACTACCAACTTACTATGTATGGCGTAAAATATGCACCTTACTTTACTGGTGATTAACTGAAACTATAACTTCTGTTCCGTTTCCGGGGCTGCTGTTTACAGTTAGCTGCGCGTTAATGCGATCGGCGCGTTCTCTCATTCCCAATAAACCAAAGCCATTCCTAAAACCGATACTTTCCGTATCAAATCCCTGTCCGTTGTCTTGCACCCGCAAAAGAAACTTAGATATTTCGTAAACCAACTCAATTTTTATCGCCGTAGCTTTGGCATATTTGACAGCATTTGTTAATGCTTCCTGCCCGATCCGCAACAGGTTATTTTCTACCTCTAATGGTAGGGAATATGCCGTACCAACCACTTCAAAAATAGTGCGCGTATCTGTATCTGATGACATTTGTTTAGAAATTTGGTTGAGAGCGTTATACAAATCGCCATCTTCTAACAGTTGCGGGCGCAAAGATTCTACGGATCGCCGCGCTTCAGCAAGTCCAGAGCGAGCCAGTTCGCAGACTGTTTTCATGTGTACTTGTGCTTGTTCTGGATTGGCTGATATTACCCGTTCAGCAGCTCCCAAATGTATGATAATGCCTGCAAAAGTTTGCGCTAAAGTGTCGTGAATTTCCCGCGCCATGCGGTTGCGCTCTTCAAGAATATTTTGGTCTATGAGTTGTTTAGACATCCTTCTCAGACGCAATTGATTTTCGACGCGAACTAAAACTTCTTGTTCTTGAAAAGGTTTTGTAATGTAGTCTATTCCACCCACAGAAAATGCTTTTACTTTATCAAACACTTCCTGTAAAGCGCTGATAAAAATTATTGGAATATCTTGAGTTTTTGGAGTAGATTTGAGCTGCTGACAGACTTCATAGCCATCCATGTAAGGCATCATAATATCCAGTAAAATTAAGTCTGGTAAGTTGGCATTGATAAAGTTTAGAGCTAATTTCCCACTGGGAGCTAGGTGAACTTTATATCCAGCCGCCGATAGTATCCCGCTTAAAAGTTTTAAGTTCTCAGGACAATCATCAACAACTAAAATACTTTCTTGACAGGTAAAACTGAGGTTTTTGTTCATGTCTCATCCCTCAATGTGTGTATTAAATTTAGCAACTGTTCGTACTGAAAATTTTTAATGCAAGCTGCGCTTGCCCTAGCTAAGGGCTGATTGATTTCGCGAATTTGACTGATGACTGTTTGCATCTGTTCCACATCGAGGTTGCTAATGGCTTGCTGGAGATTTGCTACTAACTCAGTAGGCAGTTCAGAAAAAGCTGTTTTTGTCAATACATTTACTTCATTTTCTGTGAAACTGGGAGCAGCATTTAGTTCTTCAAAAACGAATTGCACCCCGATATGTTTGTGTAGAGCATCAAATATGTTTGCTTCTCTAAATGGTTTGCGAATAAAATCATCGCACCCGGTAGAAAGGACAAAGGCTTTCTCTTCCTCAAAACTACTTGAGGTTATGGCAACAATTGCTGTTGCTTGACTTTCGATACCCCCGCCGCCGTTAACAAGGGGGGATCTTGATGATGCTTTGGCTTTAATTTGTTTGGTTGCTTCATACCCATCCATCACGGGCATCCGCATATCCATAAAGATTAAGTGCGGTGAATATTGCTCCCACTTTTCTATTACTTCTCTCCCATTTTTAGCTTCGTAGACTTCAAAACCGATCGCGGAAAGCAATTTAAGCAGCAGTTGGCGGTTGTCAAAAGCATCGTCTGCAATGAGAATTCGATAGCGGGGTTGATTCGGTGCGATCGCAATAACTCGTCTGGTTGGCTGTTCCCGTTGGCGATCGGCACTTTCAACTGCATTAACTTTAATGTCAAATTTGAAGATAGTACCGCCTCCAGCACGAGAACTAACTGTCATTTCACCTCCCATTAACTGCACAAAAGAACGTGCGATCGTTAAACCTAATCCTGTTCCTTGTTGCGATTCTTCCCCCGTTTTGGTTTGCACAAAAGCTTCAAAAAGCTTGTCTAATTCACTAACATCTATTCCCGCTCCCGTGTCTTCAACCTCAAAGCAGATTTGCTGAGCAAAATTCTGCTTTTTAATTTTTACATAAATGCCGCCTTCTGATGTGAATTTAATCGCGTTAGAAAGCAGGTTAATCAAAATTTGGCGCAATTTAATTTCATCAGTTCGGACATATTGGGGAACGTCTGACATCCGCTCTACTAATAACTGCAATCCCTTATTTTCGGCCGGTAGTTGGAACATATTTTCGATGTCGTCCAGTAGGCGGTGGAGGTCAAAATTGGTCTCGTTGAGAGTCGTGCGTCCCGCTTCTATTTTCGACAAATCTAATACTTGATTAATCAGTCCGAGCAAATGTTCTCCGCTGCGGGTGATAATACCGAGGTGTTCTTGCTGTTCCTGCAATAGGTTAGAAGAACGATTCAACAGTTGGGAAAAACCGAGAATTGCATTGAGGGGAGTCCGCAATTCGTGGCTCATATTTGCGAGGAATGTACTTTTTGCTCGGTTGGCTTCTTGTGCGGCGTCTTCGGCTCGTTGTCGCTCGATAATTTCCCGCTGGAGTTCGAGAGTGCGATCGCTCACTTGCTGTTCTAAAGTGCGGTTGTAATCAGCTAAAACTTTTTCTGCTTGTTTGCGATCGGTGATATCTTGAAATGTGGCGATCGCATAATTAATTTTGCCCGTTTCATCCACAATTGGAGTGCTGGAAACTTCCAAGGAAACAACTCTATCATGTCGGCGGAACTCGATATCATCTACTTTGACATTTTCACCCGCCAAAGAACGCACGATTGGTATTTGTGCGGTGGGATATAACTCGTTAGTTCCCGCGAGATAAAGTTGACAAGCTTCTGCTAATTTCTCAGTATTTGCTTCGGGTATTGTAGGAATAGCACTTAGTTGATGTGCTGTCTGATTTGCGTAGGTAATTTGTCCGGTGGTGTCATGCACGGCTACCCCGATCGGCATAGCGTCGATAAATTGAGTCAGTCGGTTTTCGCGTTCCTTGACTTCCGCGTAGAGTTTAGCATTGGTAAGTGCGATCGCGGCTTGTCCCGATAGCAATTGCAAAACTTCCAGGCGATCGGGAGTAAAAGCTTGTGTCGTGAGGTTATTTTCGAGATAAACAATAGCAGCCAGTTGACCTTGATTCATCAAAGCCGCACACAAGATAGATTTTGGCTGGCGTATTTTGATGTAATGTTCGTTGGTAAATTGTCCTTCGCGAGTTGCATCGTTTAGCACTAAATTTTCTTGCGTGCGAGCGACATAATTGATAACAGCCGCGCAAAGTTTCGGGCAATTTTCAATCGGAATAGAGGGCAATACTTTGATGAGTTCGTTATTTACGGCACCTTCAGCTTTCACCAGTAACTTACCTTGTTCTTCTAAAATCAAGTATCCTGTTTGCGCGCCCACATTTTCAATTAAAATTTTCATCAGTTTTGACAGCAAATCATCCAGCACAATTTCGCCCGAAATGGCTTCTGAAGCTTTCATTACTGTATCGATATCCAAGGAAGAACTAGAACGGCTGCCAGTAGTTGATATAGTGGTTGAAATGGCTTTATTAGTAGGGCGGTCGAGCGTAAATAATTGCGGATATCGCGTTTCTAAATCTTTGACTTTAGCCGCCGCACCCCAGAGTTGATAGCAGTAACGGGATTCCTGCATATAAGCTTTGGCTGTGATTTCTTTTCCCCTGGATAAATAGAACTTGGCAGCGAGTTCGTAAGCGAGGGCGGCTTCATGAATGTATTCGTGTTCTTTGGCGAGGGAAATGGCGCGATCGTAACAGTCGATCGCCTGTACATCTTTGCCAATAACCCGATATCGTTCTGCCTCCACTAGATTAAATTTGTGCAAGTGATTCATCGGGGCATGATGCGCCCATTTTTTCATTTTTTTCTGATTAGCAGTGACTTTTTTTAAACAGTGCTTTTGCTCGTCGAAAGAAGCATTAGAATAAAACGAAAGCTGAGCCAGCGACTCATAAAAATAACAGTATGATACTTGAAGAGTTCCAGCAGCACTATCTACATACTGCATTGTGGAAGCTGCGTTAGATACCGTTTCAGCATATTCCCCGAATAAATAACAGAGAATCATTTTATAAAAATGCAGGGCAAAAATCGAAGTGCGATCGTTAGCTTCAGTTAACAGTGATAGCGCAGTCCGCTCATCATAGGCTTCCCCAATTAAATAGCAGGGATTTTCCGACTTACCTAATAAATTAAAAACCGACTGCTCTAAAGGTTTAATCTGCCAAATAATCGGGTCATATTTTGATTGTTCTATCGCCTCGCCATAAGTAGCAATATCGCCTTCCAGCCCTGACAATTCAGCGCCGAAGAGGTACGAATAACCGCAGTAAGTTTGAGACGCACAAGCACGTTCTTCCACTTGTCCTGTTTCCAATCCGCTTTTGTAAGCCTCCAACAAAGATGGCAACGTTTCTTTAGCTGGCGCTTTCCAATGACGGATAAAGTCATTAAATGGAAGAAGGACTTTAGTTTTTAATTCTGGCTTACCAAATTGCTCCAACATCCTCAATGCTAGCTGACCAAATTTATAACCACCTTCAATATCTCCCACAACTCCGCACAAAATTAATCCATAAACTGCATAAGCATGGAGAGACTCAGGATAGTTGCCATACTTTACAGATAAAATTACCTGCTTAAACACAATTAAAGGCATCAGTTGAGGGGCCACGCCATAGGCGACAGTAGTCATAAATGACAAGATACGCAGTGCAGCTTGTTTAGCAGGATCGCTTCCTTGAGGTAGATTGGCTAAATCCTCAATGCGTTTCCCAGCTAGGGTTAACTTAACTTCCAGCAATCCGATTATGCTATCTAGATTGTTAGGCTTTGCGGGCAGTTTGACTCCCAACTCCCTCAGAATTTTTAGCCCCAGATTAATTGCCATATCTAGTTGATTTTGGGCAGCATGAGTACCCATTTTTACCTCGATCGTTTTGACGCGATCGAGCACTGTTTTAGCATTGGTTAGTACGAGGTTCCCTAAACTTTCCATCTGCTCAAAATCGCCCACTATGTAAGCTAGCTCTGCGGCTTCTTGATGCAGTTGCAAACTTAGCGGGTATTGCACCTGCCAAGCGTTTTCTGCCAGCAATTTTATCCCCGTTTGCAGATAGTTGAAAGCGGGCTGATAAGCTGCCGATGCCTTGGCTTTTTTGCCAGCAATCAGATTTAACTGAGCCAGTTCATCTTTGTCTTGCTGGCGAGCGATTAATTCACTGCTGAAATTGAGTTGATTAACTATGTCAAATATTTTTTCTTCTCGCTTGTTAATGGGAATATTTTGCAGCAGCATTTGTCCTATTTGTTTGTGGACAATCGGCTTATCCTCTTCGGCAATTAGCGAATAAGCAGCTTGCTGAATTCTGTCATGGACAAATTTGTATTCTACGGATTGGCTACTGGGTAATTTTCCTGCAATTTCTAATTCCACATCTCCCATATTCCCCAGTAACACGACTAAATTTTCTGCTACGGCTGCGTACAAATCATCCGCTGTTTCGGTCACTGATTTTTGTCGAATTGAGGCGAGGGTTTTTAGTTCAAATTGATTGCCAATGCAGGCTGCTATCTTTAATGTTTCCTGCGTTTTCTCTGACAGTTGTTGAATTTTGCTAGCCATCAACTCGACAACATTATCAGTGAATCCCCTCGCTTGAATTTGGTCTAAATCCCATTCCCAACAGAAAGCGAGCGAATCAAAGTGTAACAGGCCTTCTGTATACACCGATTTGAGAAATTCATTAATAAAGAAAGGATTGCCGCCTGTTTTGAAAAGCACTAATTCGGCAAGGGAGTTGACTCTTGCTTCCGGGCAATTTAGGGCATCGGAAATCAGTTGAGTAACAGAGGCCAAATCCAAAGGTGACAGAAAAATGCGATCGACCTTTGCGCCAGTTTCGACAATCTCTGCAATCGTTAGCATTAACGGATGAGCCGCAGAAACTTCGTTATCTCGATACGCCCCAATTAAAAACAGTCCCGTTGACGAAGCGCTCATCAGCAGTTGCATCAGTTTGAGAGATGCCCCGTCAGCCCACTGCAAATCATCGATAAATATCGTGAGAGGATGTTCTGGTTTGGTAAAGACTTTAATGAAGTTTTGAAACACAAAATTAAAGCGATTTTCCGCTTCAGCCGCACCTAATTCTGGCGGGGCTGGTTGCTTGCCGATAATTAATTCAATTTCAGGAATTACGTCAATCAAGACTTGACCGTTGATTCCCAATGCGTCTAATAGTTTTTCCCGCCATTCTTTAAGTTGCGCTTCGCTTTCTGTCAACAATTGTTTGGCTAAATCCTGAAAAGCGCTGACAATTGCGCTGTAGGGAATATTGCGCTGATATTGGTCAAATTTGCCGGAGATAAAATAACCGCGCTGTTGAGTAATCGGTTTGTATAATTCTTGCACCAAAGCTGATTTGCCGATACCAGAATATCCCGAAATCAGCATCATTGAACTTTTGGCAGTGGCATCTTGCCCTTGTCCGCTGACTCGTGCAAAAGCTGTCATCAAGCTATCAATTTCTCGCTCTCTGCCGTAAAGTTTTTGTGGAATTTGAAAACGGTTAGAAATATCTTGACAACCGATCGCAAAAACAGATATATTTTTAGTGGTGTGAAGTTGATTTAAACATTCTTCTAAATCGGCTTTTATTCCGATCGCACTTTGATACCGCTCCTCAGCATTTTTCCCCATCAACTTCATCACAATATCGGAAACCATTTGCGGAATTTCAGGATTCACCTGAGATGGAGACAAGGGCTGTTTAGCGAGATGACTGTGTACCAATTCCAGCACATCGTTAGTGTCAAAAGGCAGTTGGTATGTCAGCAGTTCGTAAAAGGTAGCGCCCAGGGAATAAAAATCTGTGCGGTAATCTAAACTTCGATTCATTCTGCCAGTTTGTTCCGGCGACATATAAGCAAGAGTTCCCTCTAAAATGTTGGGATTTTTTAGGGTGTAATTCTCCCGCGTCAACTGCGTGGAAATGCCAAAATCGATGATTTTGAGTTCGCCGCTAGCTGGATTGAAGACAATATTTGAAGGGTTAATGTCTTTGTGAATGATGTGGGCGCTGTGAATTTGTTGTAAACTTTCTGTGGTGGCGATCGCAATTCGCAAGAATTCTGCAATACTAAATTTTTGCTGCTGCATCCAAATTTTCAAGGATTCGCCGCCAAAATCCTCGACAAACATCACCAGCGTGTTTTGATAGGGCTGCAAATCATAGGCTTTTATACAGCCACTCAGATTCAGAGATTGTGTAATTTTATACTCTGTGCGATAGCGGGCGAGTTCTTGGGGTGTCGGATAATTTTGTTTAAGGACTTTGAGGATGACAGGAAGACTGTCGAGTTGTCGGAATGCTCGGTAAACCAGGGAGTTTGCGCTTTCGTAGATGAGCTCTGTGATTTCAACGCCCGGAAGAGTCAGCATATTCATACCGCTGTCAACTGTGGCGTAGAACATAGCATAAATTTGCTCCTCACACCAGAGGTGCGTGAGCCATCAGTCGCTTTTAGATTTTAGATTTTAGATTTTAGATTTGACTCCACATCTGAGATTTTAGATTTTAGAAGCCAAGACAGGCTTCCCAGTCAATACAGCTTGTTCGATAATATCAGCGGCGCGCTTGACTCCGCCCGATCGCCCGATCGCCCCTTGCATCTCGATCGCCCTTTGTTTATACGACTCTTGGGTTCGGACTTTCACAATTGCCGATCGGACTTTAGGAATGCTCAATCCTCCTATAATTAATACATTAGCTTGCCATCGTTATTATTAATTCCCAGTAATGTGACAGAAGAATGCCGATAATCACCGCTAGATGTGCGGCAATTGGCAGAAATTTGAACTCCATTAATACCGAAGTCTGTGCAAGTTCGGTTGAACGTACTTGCTTCCCCAATATTGCCTTGTACCAGTTGTCCATTTTTATTATGAACCCCTTGAATGGTAATGAAAGTGCGCTGATTCGTACCATTTTTTTTGTGACAAGTTGCAGATAATTGAGCGCCATTGATTGAAAAATCCGTGCAACTGGTAGCAAAGGTACTTGCTCTTTGAGCATTTGTCGGCTGCTGGAAGATGGAGAGCGATAGTACGATTGAAACAGATAATCCCGACAATTTAATTAAGTTCATGGTCTTTTTTATTATTTACTATTTTCAGCGTAAGATAATAACCCTAAAATGCTTCTAGCTTTTAGTTTAGTATGAAATTAGCCAAATAGTCAGCTTGCGACTCAGCCTCTGTGAGGGAAAATCCTAAACTTTTGGCTAGGTGTCGCCCTAAAATATAGGCTGTTATTGCTTAGACAAGACTTACGGAGGGATGGAACGCAGGCTTTACTCATTGCACAGAAACGGAGTATTACCAGTCTATAGTTCCGTGGGATATTCGATACCTAGCCCAAAGTTCAGGTAATCTCCTCAACTAAAGGTGAGTTAAATATCTGTTGTTTTTATAGGTTCAAAACTCTACTTTGAGGTAGCTACTTTAGCCAGGGAATTTTCTAAACTAAATTTACGCATAGGCCAGCACTAGTTTAGCTGGAAAAAAACAAATAAGGAGTTACTTCCTTCACCGAAATAAAAAGGAGCAATCAGATGGACAGCACTAATCAGTTTTCCCGAGAACTTGAGCAAGATTCTGCCGTGCAACAGCAACAGTGGCCAGTCAATTCTGTTGCTGAAGAATTGAACGATACGGAATTAGATGCGATCGCAGGTGGTCTTACGTTTTTCGATTGGAGTAAGCTCCAGTGGTACGGTCCGACCGAGAGAATTCCGACCGAGCATTTTGTTAGCCACATAGCGGGTAAAAAGGCTGGATAGGAGGCAACTTTACTAGGAGTTGGTTCGATCGCTTTTGGAAGCAAAATTCACTAATTATCGAAGGAGAAAACATCTGATGGAAAGCAACAATCGATTTTTGCAACAAGTACCATCCGAGTCGTCCACCATCACAGCATCCGCACCGGACAACTCAACTAATCAAGAATTGAGCGACTTGGAACTTGATGCGATCGCGGGCGGTATGCGTACTATCACAGTCAGCGGGGAAAAGCCATATTTTCGGGGCCCGTCTATGAGCTTAATTGAAGCAATGCAGTCCTATTTCGGGAAATGAGCTGGTTGTAACGAGAAGCGATCGCGCTTCTGCTGAGTTTCAACACCCAAGGGGAAAACATCAATGGAAACCCAGTTTCTTAAATAAACTGGGTTTTTATTTACCTCATATCATGTACCTGTGAATCGAGCGTAATTCCTATAGGGGCGGTTTTTATCAACCCTAAGCGACTAAAACTAATAATTTTGTAAACCAGTTTCTGCCTGCCTAGCACGTCTAAATCATTATATAAATATACCAAAAATATGGATGCAATACAGCCAGTATACCTCATGCAGCAAGCCCCGGATATAGGTAACACTACAATATTTAGTGTTGGCTTAGTTATCCTCTGCTTGCTATTGCTAATTTTCTTGTGGCTGCCAGATTTGCTAACAAAAGAATAGCCATTTCGCCAACGAGCAATGTACGAGATGTAACGGATGTAACTGAGATATTACACCATTTTTAATAAGGCTTTTATGAACGGGCAAGATGCCCGTTCCACAATAAATTCACTCTTTGTGGAACGGGCATCTTGCCGGTTCTTGAAAATGGTTTTACCTTGAATCCCTACTCCAACTGCCGCGCCACCAATCGAGCAAACAATCCTCCCTGTTTTACCAATTCCTCAAAGGAACCGACTTCTACTAAACGGCCTGCTTCAATTACATAAATGCGATCGGCATTGCGAATCGTACTCAGGCGGTGGGCGATGACAACTCGCGTCACATTCAACTTATCCAAACTCTCAGTAACGATCGCCTGCGTGCGGTTGTCCAAAGCACTCGTAGCTTCATCCATCAGGATAACCTTTGGTTTGACAACCATCGCGCGCGCAATTAACAATCTCTGCCGCTGCCCTCCCGAAAGATTCGTGCCGCCCTCGCTGACAACCGTGTGCATTCCCATCGGCATTTGTTCGATATCAGCCACTAAACCGGCCATTTGGGCGGCTTCCCAAGCTTCCTCCTGCGTTACCATCGCCCCGCAGGTAATATTGTCAAACATCGAACCAGCATTAATTCTGCCGTTTTGCAGCACTACTCCTAACTGCCGCCGCACAGCTTGAACGTCGAGGCCTGCTAAATCTTGATTGTCGTAATAAACAGTGCCGCTTTGTGCTATTTCAAATCCCAATAACAGCCGAAATAATGTTGATTTGCCGCTACCCGACGGCCCGACGATCGCGATAAATTCCCCCGGTTGAATATTGATGCTGACATCATCTAAAATTGGGGGGCCGTCCTCCCGGTAGCGGAAAGTTGCCCTATCGACAGTAATTTGACCTTGCAAGCGGCCGGGATCGGCTTTTGTCGGGTCAGATTCCGGGATTCCCTGAACGATCGGTTTTGCTCGCTCCCACAGCGGTACAATTCCTAAAATATCAGTTAGAGTATTGCTCAAATCTGTGACGCCAGAAAGAAAGGTTCCGAAGGCAGAATTAAAAGCGAGAAACGTCCCCATATTCAGTCCGCCGCCTTCTGTTTGAGAGGTTTGCATAAACACAATTGCAAACCAAAACATCAGAATAGAACTGACTAACGGCAGCGCTTCGTTAAATACAGAAACGCTGTCGTCAATTCGTTTAATTCCTGTTCTTAGTTTAATTTGCTGGCTGTATTTTTTCGCCCAAGCTGCAAAGGCTCGCCCTTCGGCGGCCGCTACCCGCAACTTTGATACTCCGTTAATCAGTTCTACTGTCAGCCCGTTAATGTCGCCTTCTCCTGTTTCCATCTGCAGCTCTTTTGGGATTAAGAGCAAGCTGGATGTGACTGTTACTATAACCGCCAGAAAAGTTAAACCAATTCCGACTAAAGTCAGCGGCAGGCTGTAAACAAACATCAGCCCCAAATTCAACAGGGAAAATATCGCGCTCAAAAGTGTCCGCTGCGTCGCGCCGCTGAGTTGGGCGCGAATTTGATTAACTGCTAATAAGCGAGTCAGCAAGTCGCCAGAAGAATAGCTGCGGAAAAACGCCGGTTTTAATCTCAGCAATCGATCCCAAACTGCCGGCTGGAGAGTGCCGCTGGCAGCATTTTCGATCCGGAGGGTCAGAATTGTTTGGGCCATGCTAAATACAGCCCGTCCGATCGCCGCAACTAACAATACCAGCCCTAACTGCCACATTAACAAATGATCGCTGTCAGGAATAGCATCATTGACCAAAATCGAGGTAGCTTGCGGCGTCACCATCCCCAGCAGCGTTCCCAATATCCCCAGCCCGAAAGCAACGATGATGTCTTTTTCGTAGCCCTTCGTCCCGAAGCGAAACAGTTCCGCAGCGTTGCGAACTAATAGCGGCAGGGGTCGGTAAAACATGAGAGTTTCTGGCGACAACTGTTGGGCTAGTGCTTTAGTTACCCGTTGGCGGCTGCGGTCGATCGGATCGAACAAAGTATAACGCTCACCCTTACCGGGCAACAAAGCTACAGGTCGATTGTCGAACTTTGTATAAGCCAGTAGCGGGCCGCTGTTCTGTCGCCACCAATCTCCAACCAGCAGCACGCGGCGGGTGCGAAATTGGGACGATCGCGCGATCGCCTCCATCGGATCTTTGACTCGGCTGAAATCTTCGGAACCCGCCGGGGGATTGACTGTTATCCCTTGTGCCTTACCTACAGCCCCAGCAGCGATTAACAGCGGCGTTCCTTCCTCAGACAACGCAGTTTTCCGGGGATGCAAAACCTCGGTTAACTCTCCCAAAGCTGTCTGAGTTACTTGGCGGTTTAGCTGTTCGCGTTCCTGAAACCGGCGGAATTCCTCTGCTTTTTGCTGGGAAACCAGCAAGTTCAAGCAGCAGCAGAAATACTCGTGCAGGAAAGCTAAACTCGCGGGCAGCCAGTCGGCATTTTCCACCTCTGCTGTTGAGAAAATTTGCACCTCAACTTCCCCGGATGCCACCAGCAGCATATTCCCAGCCAGGGGAAACGCTGGGGAAGCGGAATTTAACTTCAATTCCCCGACACTCGCATCGCCCGACGAGACGCGCACCCAGACAACTGTTCCCGGCGGCGATCGCAGCATTTGACCTTTTTGCAGCGATATCTGCTGCGAGGCTCCTACAACCGCAGTTTCTGGCGCAACTTTTTCATGGGGGGCGTGAAGCGCATCTATCCCGTAGGGAATCGCCCGTTCTCCCAAATGCTGTATCCACCGTTCCACAAGCGATCTCGTTTTGCCGTCACCAGCAGCAACTAAAGCGGCACAATCTGCGATTGCGATCGGTTCCAGTTCCGTTTCGGCGATCGCGATCGCCAGAAGTCCCCAGCCAGGTTGTGAATTTTCTCCCCCCCCTTCTCCTTCTCCCCCCCGAAGCTTGGGGGGGGTAGCTGGACCGAACAAAGCCTCGCCTGCACCGACGCCGAACAGATAATAGCGGTTTCCGACAGGCTTCTCACTTTGTATCTTGGCTGCAAAAACTGCGATCGCGCCCGACTTAACAATCCATACCTGATGCGGGTCATTCAGCAGCAGCGGTTCATTTCCTTTAATTCGGTGCAGTTTCTTAACAGGATTTAGATCGAGCATAGCTAGTAATTGGCGATTAGTAATATCAAGTCGGGCAGGGGTTTAAGGCCCTGCCTCAAAGAAGACAGTTCGATCGAATCGATCGGGCTAATCCACAGATCCGCCGGGGATTCAAATCCCCGTCTCATAGCTAAATTCGGTTAAAACCGACTCAATAGCTAAGACTCCATAGGCAACACTGAATAGCCAAATCAAACCATCATTCATTTCAGTCCTCTTCAGAGGACTTTAGCTATTAGACAGGGAATTCATTCCCTGGCGGACTGTCGGGCTGGCTACTTTATTTCTGCTGTTTATTGTTCGTTCCCAACCAAAAGAGCATAAGCTCCTCCCAGCTTTTGCAACTCCTCATGAGTGCCTCTCTGAACAACTTTCCCCCCTGCAAGCATAATAATTTCATCGCAATCTCGAATCGTGCTCAAACGGTGAGCAACCACAATACAAGAAGTACCGCGACGCCTCAAATTGCGATCGATAATTAACTCGGTTTCAGCATCCAAAGCACTCGTTGCTTCATCCAACACCAACACCGCCGGATTTCTTACTAACGCCCTGGCAATTTCCAAGCGCTGCCGCTGTCCGCCGCTCATATTTGTCCCCCCTTCATTGAGTTGAGCATCGTATCCTCCCGGCATATTCAAAATAAGTTCGTGAATTGCCGCATCAATGCACGCTTGCACTAAATCTGATTCCGGTACTGTCGGGTCCCAAAGGGTCAGATTTTCGCGAACTGTTCCGGCAAATAGAAATATCTCTTGTTCGACCATTGCCAGCGAACTTGCTAGGATAGAACGGGGAATCAAATTGCGAGGAACCCCGTCAAATAAAATTTCGCCATTCATTGGTTCGTAAAGCCCGGTCACAAGTTTGGCAATAGTAGATTTGCCCGAACCACTTCCCCCGACTAACGCTACGCGCTGACCCGGTTTTACGGTTAAGTTCAAGTTTTCAATTAGCGGCGCTTCCAAGCGGCTGTAGCCAAAACTGACACCGCGCAATTCAATGCTTCCTTGCAGGTGAAAAGCATCTGGTGCTATGGCGCTGCGGCTGTTTCCACTATTAAAAGAATCGCGGTCTGCTTCTGGATCTACAGGGTTTTGCAGAACGTCATCAAGTCGGCTTAAATCTGCTTCTAATTCTTGCAGAGTGCTGCCAAAATTGACTAGATTGTTGACTGGTCGCAGGAATTGTTGAGTGAGACTTTGATAGGCAATTAACATCCCGATACTCAAACCGCCGTTCATCACCCGCAAGCCCCCGACAACTAAAATAGCAGTTGCAGCTAATGCCGTTAAAAATGCTGGTAATATTGACAATATTTGAGTGGGCAAAGCCAATTCTTGCTGGGCGTTGCTCATTTTGGCATAGTACCCGGCAAACTTAGAAAATAAATCGAATTCTAAACCGCTAGCTTTGACAGTTTCAATAGATTGAATGCCTGCGATCGCAGCACCGCCAACCTTACCTGTTTCCTGAGCTAATCTGGTGTTAGCATCGACGCGGCTGCGGGATAAAGATTGCAGTGCCAAAAAGTTTAAGGCTGCAAAAACAGCAGCAACACTCGTCAGCACCCAGTCGTACATAACCATAATTATTGCATAGAAAACCATCATCACCGCATCGATCGCAGTTGCAGCAAGTTTCCCCGATAAAATTTCAGCAACCTTGTCATTAACTTGGCAGCGACTGCTAATTTCACCTGCAAACCGCTGGGCGTAAAATCCCACAGGCAAGCGCAAAGTATGCCAGACAAACTGTCCCGACATCGAAATCGCAAGCTTGTTTGCCAGCCGCCGCAAATAGAAAAGCCGCATCCGCCCTAGCAGCCCTTGAACGGCCGCAGCCAACAGCATTCCCAGTATTAAAGGCCGCAGCCACTCGTGACGGTTTTCTACTAGAATTTCATCCACAAAAATTTGGGTAAATGCCGCGCCAGCCAAACGGGGAACAGTCAGTAATAAACCAGCAATTAAACAAAATGCGATCGCCCAGCGGGAACTTTGCAATCGGGAATCTAAAGCACTGGCAATACTCGGTTTTTTCCCGCCCTTTTTAAACTCCGGCCCAGGCTCAAAAGTCAAAACAACGCCAGTATAAGCAGACTTAAATTCTTCTAAAGAAACAGTCCTCGGCCCCGATGCGGGGTCGTTGAGGTAAACGCGCTTTTTCTTCATCCCCTCAACCACCAAAAAGTGATTGAAATTCCAAAACACAATAAAAGGCGGCGGTACAGCTTTCAACTCTTCAACAGTTTTTGTAAACCCTTTAGCATCTAAGCCGTAAATTCGGGCTGCTTTCAGGATATTAGAAGCTTTACTGCCATCGCGAGAAACGCCGCACTCGCTCCGCAATTGAGCTAAAGGTACTGGGTGTTCCCAGTAACTCAAAATAATTCCTAAAGCAGCAGCACCGCATTCTACTGCTTCCATTTGCAGCAGGGTTGGAGTACGAACTCGCCTTAATTTTCGCGGGGTAAAAAACTTGTGAATCCAGAGTATTTTCATGGGTTAGTAAGGCTAAAATCCATCATAAATATGGCTTGTATTCCAGTCTATATCCCCCTAATTTCCCCTTAAAAAAAGGGACTTTGACTGCTCTTGTCCCCCCCTTCTTAAGGGGGGTTAGGGGGGATATAGACTTCGATATAAACAAGACAAACGGTCGGTGTAACGTATTTGTTGTCAACAATTATCTCTCCCTGGGGACGAAAAAAACTGACAATAAGGGTTAGTAAACCCCAGTCAAAGACCGAAAAATAGGAATCACGTAAGAAATCGGCGCTAACTGCCCGATTTGAACCCGAACTAGCGCCGTAGTACCGGGGGAAATCTTGAGAGGAGGCCCGTTCGATGAAGACCATTTGTAACCGCTGATAGTGTTCGGATCTTGTTGCAATTCCACAAAGATTTGCACGGGAGCACCGCCGCTAGCGATGCTTTTTGCGATGCTGTCAGCCAAATTTTCATTGCCGATAATTGCCGACATATCTTGATTAGTAACCGGAAAAGGAGAAACTTGGGTTACTTTGCCGACAATGCCGCCGTAGCGTTCTCGCTTGACGACGCTAGGGGTAACTTGTACGGTCATTCCCGGTTTAATTTGCTTGCCGTCTCTGTCAGCAAAATAGACAAGACTGACCATTTTTTCGCTAGAATTCTCAGATTCAACTGTCCCGATTCTTGTACCGATGTTCAGCATTTGACCTGCAACGGCGCTAACTTCTAAAACGCGCCCGTCATATTGGCTGGTAATTTTGCTGTCGGCGGTCAACTGATTCTGTAAGTGGGCAATCTTGCGTTTAACTTCCTGAATTTGATTTGTTTGGGCGATCGACTTCTCTAAATCTTGTTGAGCTAGTTTGACCGCTTGGGTTTCTATGTCTTTAATCTTAGTTTTGATTTCGTCAATTTTGTTGAGGTTTTGCAGGTAATCTCGTTCGGCGTTACTTTTCTGAACTTTAAGTTCTTGGAGGTTGTTTTGAATTTCGTTAAGGCGGTTGAGATTTTGCAGGTACTCTCGTTCGGTATTGGTAGCTTCAACCTTGAGTTGCTGCCGAGTGTTTTTGAGGTCGTCAATTTTATTGAGATTTTGCAGGAATTCGCGATCGCTATTCGTTTTCTGAACGTCGAGTTCCTTTAACTGCGTTTCAATATCCGCCAGTTGCATCTGAGAGTCCGCAAATTCCTGTCTCGCTTGCAGCATTACATCCTCGCCGATCGCCCTCTCTTGTTCGTAAAGAACGCGGCGAGTTTCAAACCGCTGCTGTAATGTTTCTACCAAAGAAGTGATGTGCTGTTTTCGCTGCAAAAGACTGTCGCGTTTTTTGGCGATCGCGGCCAGAGTTTGCTGCCGCAATATCGGCGCAACTTGTTCTCGCCGCAAACTTTCTTCCAAACTTTGGCGTTTTTCTGCTAATGCTGTCAGAGTTTGCTGCCGCAGTATCGGGGCAATTTGTTCTCGGCGCAAACTTTCTTCCAAACTTTGGCGTTTTTGCTCTAATGCCGCCATACTTTGCTGGTGCAATATCGGCGCAACTGACTCCCTATTCAAGCTTTCTTGAAGGTCTTTTTGCTGCTGTTCGAGGGTTTTTAATTCCAGCGCCATCTGCTGTTTTTGCAGCTTATTAGTATCTTGCTTTTGACCTTGCAGTTGGGATAATTTGGCTTTTTCTTGTTCTAGCTGCTGCTTGAGGTCGAGTTTATTAATTCTGCCGATTTCTTGACCCCGTTTAACAACATCTCCCGGCTTGATATTTAGCTTTACCAATTGACCGGAACTAGCAGCTTGAAATTGCACGACGCGGCGGGGCTGAAGCAACACGCCTTGACCGGAAACAGTCAGCGGAATTCGCCCGATCGCACTCCAAACGCCCGCAGCCGCAACTAAACAGCCAATTGCAGTTAGTGGCAGCCACGATCGAGGACTAACCACCTGCATCATTTCGTCGAGACGTTCCGGTGAAGATAAGCGATCGATCGCTTCGGTAGTGAAAAGTTTGTTTTGTTTTACCTGCATCAGCTATTCCTTTCGAGAGTGCGATCGCGCTGTCAGCAGGGGTGTATTTGAAGGGGAAATTCCTTGCAAGTCAATTGAGGCACAAACAATTTCCCAACAAACGTTCAAAGCTTTTGTGCAATTACTTGAATCTTCTCACTCCTGTTTGCAGCTTGCCTGTAAAATCACTTTACGACAATTAACCCTCGTAATACCTAACTAACAGTAGAGTTTTCAGCTAACAAAAAGACCAGCTTGCAGCCGATCTTCCGACGGGGGAATGACCCGAACTTTTGGCTAGGTATCGCCCGCAGCCAGTGTCTACACATTGGCCACCAGTTAAGTTAAAAACACTTTTGTCAATGAGTAGAATTACTCTAAGGTATCGAAGTAGCAACTTAAAATGTGGTGCGATTTGTTCAAGGAGGTTAGAAGAAAAGCTGTTCAGGACTTCGCCCAGTAGCAGAAAAAGGGGAAACAATTAGCCGATTTTTAGGTTTTTGCGATCGCTGGACTATTCCTAAATCCAGATTGTGGGGTTCAGCAAAATACTCAACTGAGTCTAAAGCTAATTCTTTTTGTTCAGCTACATAGCAATTTTAAATCATTTGTGAATTTCTTACTCCCTCCCCGCGAGTTCGAGGAGGTTTGGGGTGGCGTAAAACATTTACGGTTCCTGCAAGGATTGCTATATAGTTTGATTTTTGATAAGATTACTGAACCCACCCTAGTGCAACAAAAGGTTGTATTTTTGCTTGGTGTTTCTCTAATTTATACGCAGTAAACTGGGGGCAAAAATCTTTATTTCAAAAGCTTACTACACTGAATATGCTTGTTGTCAGTTGGGGAAGTTCAGTGTAATTGGTGGTTGGTAATTGTAGGTGGGGTAGAAGGAAGAGAAACCCCACCTACAATTACTATTAACAGTCAAATTCACAAGTCAAAAGCTAACAGTCAACCGTTAATTGTTAACTGTTGACTGTTAAACTGAATGCCTGTGCCGAGCTCGCTAGAAAATGCCTGAATGGCTGCTCATTGTCTGGATTTAGAATTTTTGGAGAGCTTACCTTCAAAAGGTTGAACTCCACTATTTGGATAGTTGTCATCGCTGGGGCTAAAAATCCGCACCGCTGCTTCCGAAACGTAACGCATTGCGTTTGCCAAAGATTTAGAAAGATTCATAGAATCTGCCTCTCTTAATCTGGGTTCTGATACTTATTAGATTACTCGGATTTTTGGGCTATGGATGACTTTAGCAATATTTATTTGAATTACTTATTGGTCTGCAACATTGAAGCAAGCTGAAGCTTTTAGGAATGACGCATTGTTGGACGATCGACCTTTTGCTGGTAGATTTTTCCTTGCTCAACTCAAGCACTCGCGATCGCCCTCGCGACGCTCAGAAACCGCGTTGTCTAACTCTATTCAAAGGCTGCCAGGAAATATTTTCGCAAAAAACCCGCAACGCTTGAGTGTTTGTGGTTAATTCCTGAGTTTGTTAAATTCAGTATTTATATTGATTTTACCATAAAATTAATGTACAACTCAACCGAAATCCGCTATTAAAGGGCATTATCAGCGAATTTTTCCGACAAATATCTGCAATCTTCATCAAATATTTACAAAAAGATATGGTGTTTGTCACTATAATTAAAAAAAAGAAGTTTGTCCGGGGTTTTTCTTATGAAAACTACCACAGAAAGCCTGCAGCTCACAGGTTTTGAAGAAATCTTAGAAGACCAGGAACTAACGGTTTCTTCAGCAGATTACAGCCTTTTGACCGATCTCTACCAGCTAACCATGGCCGCTTGTTATGTCGGGGAAGGGCTCGACGGGCGGGCCGCGAGTTTTGAATTATTCGCGCGCAGGCTGCCAGAGGGTTTTGGCTACGCGATCGCGATGGGTTTGGCCCAAGTTCTCGATTATTTGGAAAAATTTCGGTTTTCGTCGGCGCAAATTCAGGCTTTGCAGTCCACTGGGATTTTTGCCGGCGCCCCGGAGCGATTTTGGACTTTACTCGCCACAGCCCGCTTTACTGGCGATGTTTGGGCGGTGCCGGAGGGGACGGCGGTGTTTGCCAACGAGCCTCTGCTGCGAATTGAGGCTCCTCTGTGGCAAGCTCAGTTAGTGGAAACTTATTTATTGAATGCCATAAATTATCAAACTTTGATTGCGACGCGGGCAGCGCGGCTGCGGGATGTGGCGGGCCCGGAGGCTAAGTTGCTGGAATTCGGGACGCGCAGGGCTTTTGGGCCTCAAGCTGCTGTGTGGGCGGCTAGGGCGGCTCTGGCTGCGGGGTTCGATGGAACTTCTAATGTTTTGGCTGCTTTGAAGTTGGGCCGCAAGCCTGTCGGTACTATGGCTCATGCTTTGGTAATGGCTGTGGCGGCCGTCGAAGGTAGCGAAAATCAGGCGTTTGCAGCTTTTCACCGCTGTTTTCCGGGGGCACCGCTGCTGATCGATACTTACGATACTGTGGCGGCGGCGCGGATGTTGACCGATCGAGTAAACAGCGGTGAAATGCAGTTGGAAGGCGTGCGGCTGGATTCGGGCGATTTGGCGGTGCTGTCTCGGGAAGTTCGATCGATCCTTCCGGGCGTTCCAATTTTTGCTAGTGGCGATTTGGACGATCGAGAAATTGCGAAATTAAAAAGTAGCGGCGCTTGCATTGACGGTTACGGTTTGGGAACGAAGTTGGTCAGCGGTTCCCCTGTCAACGGTGTTTATAAGTTGGTGGAAATTGACGGAATTCCGGTGATGAAAGAGGCAAGCGGCAAGGTAACATATCCAGGAAGAAAGCAAATTTTTAGACATATTGAAAATGGGCAAATTCTCGGAGATTATTTGGGATTGTCGGGAGAAACTATTCACAATTGCGATTCTTACTTACCATTAATGGAGTTGGTTGTCAAGGATGGCAAACGAGTGCAGAACCAGGAAAGTTTGGAGGAGATCGCCAAACGCACTGCTGCTTCTGTCGCCAGTCTTCGACCCGAAACTCGCCAACTTGACAACCCGATTTCGCCGCCGGTGGAAATTTCTACTGATTTGCAGAGTCTCACCCAAAAAACGAAAAAGAGTCAGTAGTCATTAGTCAGTAGTCAGTAGTCAGTAGTCAGTAGTTAGTAGTCAGTAGTCAACAGTCAACAGTCAACAGTCAACAGTCAACAGTCAACAGTCAACAATTCCCCATTACCGATTCCCTATGCAGAAGATTGCTCTTTTTGGAACCAGTGCCGATCCACCCACAGCAGGACACAAAACAATTCTGAGTTGGCTTTCCCAACATTTTGATTGGGTAGCAGTTTGGGCGTCGGACAATCCTTTTAAGTCGCACCAAACTTCTCTAGAACACCGATCGGCAATGCTGCTGTTAATGATTCAAGAAATTAATTCGCCCAGACACAATCTTTGCTTGCATCCAGAACTCAGCAGTCCGAGGACGCTAGAAACTGTGGAACAAGCAAGATTGCTGTGGCCGGATGCAGATTTGACGCTGGTAATAGGTTCGGACTTGGTGGGGCAACTGTCTCGCTGGTACAAATTTGAACAATTGTTAAAACAAGTGGAGTTGCTGATAGTACCGCGACCGGGTTATCCGTCAGAACAATTAGATTTGTGGCAGTTGAGGCGCATGGGTGCAGACGTGGCGATCGCATCTTTGAATGCTCCCAATGTTTCTTCTACCTTCTATCGGGAAACAGGAGACACTCAAGCCCTGACTCCGACCATCGAAGATTACATCAATAGGGAGCATTTGTACGCATGGCACGAGGCACGAAAAAGGGCGAAGGTTGCTCATTAGCTGACTTTAAAGTAGGAGTAGATAATGTGATTTTCTCCGTCGATGCCGTGCAGAACCGCTTGTTGGTGCTGTTGGTAATGCGGCAAGACGAACCGTTTATCGATTCTTGGAGTCTTCCTGGTACTTTGGTGCGGGACGGAGAGTCTCTTGAAAATGCGGCTTACCGGATTTTGTCTGAGAAAATTCGGGTAAAAAATTTGTATCTGGAGCAATTGTATACTTTCGGAGAACCGGGGCGCGATCCTCGGGAAATTACCAGGGGCGATCGTTATCTTTCGGTGAGTTATTTTGCTTTGGTTCGCTTTGAGGAAGCTGAGTTAATTGCTGGGAGTGTAGTGGCGGGTGTGGGCCACCGCGTCGGCGGCATTGCTTGGTATCCCGTGCAACAAGTTCCTAAGCTGGCCTTCGATCACAATCAAATTCTCGAATACGGATACCGGCGACTGCGTAACAAACTTGAATACAGTCCGGTAGCTTTTGAAGTTTTGCCGGAACTTTTTACTTTGAGCGATTTGTATCAGCTTTATACAACTATTTTGGGGGAAAGTTTTTCGGATTATTCTAATTTTAGATCTCGATTGTTAAAATTGGGTTTTTTGTGCGATACCGGTGTTAAGGTTTCGCGGGGGGCTGGCCGCCCTGCTAGTTTGTACCGCTTTGATGCGGCCGCTTTTGCTCCTTTCAAAAATAAGCCACTCGTGTTTATCTAGCTGTTCCTTGGATGACATTCGCGGAGCAATTTAGTAACATTAGAATAGAAGCTATTAAGGAGTGCAGACTATGAAAGACCCTGATGAATGCGCTAATATTCACGAAGTTCGGGAGGAAATTGATATCATCGATCGAGAAGTGATCGAGGCTTTGAGCAAGAGATTTCAATACGTCATCGCGGCTGCAAGGTTCAAAACGAGTGAAGCTAGCGTTCGATCGTCGGATCGCTTTCAGGCTATGTTACAGCAGCGGCGCGAGTGGGCTAAAGAATCGGGTTTGAATCCTGATGTGGTGGAAAATATTTACCGGGATTTGGTCAATTATTATATTGAGGAAGAGTTAAAACATTACAAATCTGAGTAAGTTTTCGCTACATTCAAATCTAGGACTATAGGAAAGTGAGTCCGCGCGGGCGGATTGTTAGCAATATTTATTAAGTGATTTGGTGATATGAAAATTGCGATCGCACAACTCAATCCTACTATTGGTGATATCTTGGGCAACTCCAACCTAATTCTGGAGGCTGCGAAAAAAGCTGAGGTTGAGGGCGCAAACTTATTGCTAACACCGGAACTTTCCCTAATCGGTTATCCGCCGCGCGATTTGTTAATTAATCCGAGTTTCATTGCAGATGCAGGTGCACAGTTGCAGCAACTGGCGCAAGCTTTGCCACGAAAGTTGGCAGTTATAGTAGGCACAGCCTTACCTAATGCTAAGGCTGTTAAACTCGGCGGAAAATCATTGTTTAATAGCGCTGTTTTGTTGCAAAATGGCGCCGTTAAACAAGTTTTTCATAAACGCTTGTTGCCTACTTATGATGTATTTGATGAAGATAGATATTTTGAACCTGGAGAAAACAGCAATTACTTTTCTATTGGCGAAGTCAAAATTGGCGTGACAATTTGTGAAGATTTGTGGAACAATGAGGAGTTTTGGGGTAAACGCAGTTACGCGGGCGATCCTGTTTCCGATTTGGCAAAATTGGGTGTAGATTTAGTGCTGAATTTGTCGGCATCGCCTTATTCTGCAGGGAAGCGGGGAGTGCGATCGGCGATGTTGCAGCACAGCGTCATCCGCTGCGCGATACCGATTATTTACGCTAATCAGGTAGGGGGAAATGACGATATTATTTTTGACGGCAGCAGTTTTGCTGTGAATCGAAAGGGTGATTTGATTCAGGTATTAGCTTCTTTTGAAAAAGATTTTGCGGTGCTGGAATATGACGCCGCTAAACACGATTTAGTTGGCAGCAATCAGCAAAGCGCAGCAGGAAGTGAGGCTGCGCCGTTGAGTTTTCATCCGGCAGAAGGAGATGCAGAAATTTGGGCGGCTTTGGTTTTGGGAGTACGAGATTATGTCCGCAAGTGCGGTTTTTCTAAGGTTGTACTCGGTTTGAGTGGGGGGATAGATTCGGCTTTGGTGGCGGCGATCGCCAGTTGCGCGATCGGGCCGGAAAATGTTCTAGGGGTGCTGATGCCTTCTCCTTACAGTTCGGATCATTCGGTTAATGATGCTTTGGAATTAGCCCGCAATCTGGGCATCGCGATCGAACTATTGCCGATCGGCGATTTGATGAAAACTTACGATCGCACTCTCGCCAATTTGTTTGTCAATACAACTTTCGGGATTGCTGAGGAAAATATTCAATCGCGGATTCGAGGCAATCTGTTGATGGCAATTTCCAATAAGTTCGGACATTTGCTGCTTTCGACGGGCAATAAGTCGGAAATGGCGGTGGGTTACTGCACTCTCTACGGCGATATGAATGGGGGATTGGCGGTGATTTCCGATGTGCCGAAAACTCGCGTGTATTCGCTTTGTAGGTGGCTGAATTCTGGCGGATATGTAGGGGCGGTGCCCCCAGGCCAGCCCCTGCTAAAGGAAATTATTCCGGTTAATATTATTACTAAAGCGCCGAGTGCTGAACTGAAACCGGGACAAATTGACCAAGATTCTTTGCCGGATTACGATATTTTGGATGACATCTTGCAGCGGTTAATAGAAAATCACGAATCTGCCCAACAAATTGTCGCTGCAGGACACGATGAAGCGGTGGTTAAACGTGTAGTAAAATTAGTGAGGCAAGCGGAGTTTAAACGGCGGCAAGCAGCCCCGGGGTTGAAAATTAGCGATCGAGCTTTTGGTACCGGTTGGCGGATGCCGATCGCCAAATCTTCATTCTATTAAAGGCATCATTAAACGCAAAATGGTTAACATCGACGGTAGTTTCGGCTTCGATTTCCTCCTGGGATCTCTCAGCAACGATACGATTAGAGGATTTGCGGGTAATGATACTGTTCAAGGTTTGGGGGGAAACGACCGAATTTTTGGCGATCGGGAAAATGATTTGCTAGCAGGAAATGAAGGCGCTGATACGCTGTCTGGCGGTCAGGGAAGCGATACAATCTATGGAGGACAAGACTCCGATTGGATATTTGGCGATCGGGCTAACGATTTGCTAATAGGCGGCGAAGGCGGGGATATCTTGACAGGAGGCGCGGGGGAGGATTTATTTGTAATGGAAAAAGCCGCCGCCCCATCTACTATTACTGAAGCCGATATAATTACTGATTTTGGCAACGGCAATGATAAAATTGTCTTGACAGAAGGCATGAAGTTTAGCGATTTAGAGCTTTCTGTTTCCGACAACCAAACTATTATGAAAGATAAAAATTCTGGGAAATATTTAGGAGTTGTTTCGGGAAATTCTAATCTGACTGAATCCAACTTTATTTCGCTGTTTGGCCAACTAGATAGGGGTCAGCTTTTGCCAATTTCGGTTAACACGATTATAGCCGATCGCGCGATCGGACTGGAAGTGGCGCAAACTCCCCAAGAGCAAGCCACAGGTTTAATGTTTCGGACAGAATTACCGGATGACAGGGGAATGTTTTTCCCGATAGAACCCGCGCGAAACGTGCGTTTTTGGATGAAAAACGTGTTGATTGAGCTGGATATGGTTTTTCTGCGGGAAGGCGTAGTGCAGGCGATAATTCCTAACGTACCGCCGTGTTTGACCGAAATCTGCCCTAACTACGGCCCGGATGTTCCCGTTGACGGAGTTATTGAACTCAGAGGGGGAAGAGCGGCACAATTGGGATTGAAAGTGGGCGATCGGATTCCCAATTTACCCTAAAAGGTATATGATTTTATCGCAGCCTTAAACATTTGTGCATCCAATGAATCCTATTGAATTAAAAATAATTCCCCATCAAACTCAAGACGGTTTAGCTTATCAACATTTGCGCTTGCGAATTACAACTCAAGACGGTATCATCACACCAAATGATTTACAAGGTTTGAAACTTCCTCAAGACGTTCAATTGAGCCAAGGAATTGTCATTGAAGGTAGAGGAGCAATTTGGCTTTACGGGTATTTAGTACACGAATGTCATCCTGCGGCTTGGGTTGGATGTTACGATCCGCGATTAGAAGGTGCCGTGGTAGTAGCGACGCACAAGCACGAGGTATCAGTTGGACAGGTATTAAAATTGAGTTTACCGAGCGATTAAAACTCTCCTGAGTTTGAGGTGATAATAAATAAAAATAAAACTTGCTTTGGTGGGGGCATTTTACCTGGGTTAGCGACACGCTAACTACTGTTTCCACCACAAATCCAGGAGAGTCGCGATTAAATTAGAGCGTGTTGAGTGAAGGGTCCGAACTATTGTGCACCAGAATATCCAGCTATGAATGCCACTCTAGAAATGCAAGTCTTGAACAGGCAGGATGCCTGTGCCACAATAATATAATTTTTGGAGAAGTGTATTCAGAAACATTAGTCGATCGCCCTACAAGCGCGCGAATCTGTTTTGTCAGAAGCTTCGGGCGATCGACAAAACACTCGTAAATTTAGCAAATTTGCAATTTTAGTGTGAGGACTTATGACCATTACTCGCGTCTCTGTTGACTCAGCAGGCAATCAGGCGAACGGCTTCTCCAACGCTTACTCCATCTCAGCCAACGGGCGGTTTGTGGCGTTTCAATCTCAGGCATCCAACCTCGTGCCGGGAGACACCAACAATAAAAACGACATCTTCGTGCGGGACTTGTCAACCAATACTACCACCCGCATCTCTGTAGATTCAGCAGGCATTCAGGGAAACAACGACTCCTTCAATCCCTCAATCTCAGCCGACGGGCGGTTTGTGGCGTTTGCATCTTTTTCCAACCTAGTGCCGGAGGATACTAACAATACCAGCGACATCTTCGTGCGGGACTTGTTAACCAATACCACCACCCGCGTCTCTGTAGACTCAGCAGGCATTCAGGGGAACAGCGACTCCAACAATTCCGCCATCTCAGCCGACGGGCGGTTTGTGGCGTTTCAATCTTATGCCTCCAACCTAGTGCCGGGAGACACGAACAATCGTTTCGACATCTTCGTGCGGGACTTGTCAACCAATACCACCACCCGCGCCTCTGTAGACTCAGCAGGCAATCAGGGTAACAGCGACTCCCTCACCCCCTCCATCTCAGCCGACGGGCGGTTTGTGGCGTTTACTTCTTTTGCCTCCAACCGATTGGGAGAGACGAACAATCGCAACGACATCTTCGTGCGGGACTTGTTAACCAATACCACCACCCGCGTCTCTGTAGACTCAGCAGGCAATCCGGGGAACAGCGACTCCTCCAGTCCCTCCATCTCAGCCGACGGGCGGTTTGTGGCGTTTGAATCTCAGGCATCCAACCTCGTGCCGGGAGACACTAACAATTTTTTTAACCAAGCTAAAATCTTCGTGCGGGACTTGTCAACTAATACTACCACCCGCGTCTCTGTAAACTCAGCAGGCATTCAGGGGGACGAAAACTCCTTCAACCCCTCCATCTCCGCCGACGGGCGGTTTGTGGCGTTTACTTCTCGTTCCTCCAACCTCGTGCCGGGAGACACTAACAATAAACAGGACATCTTCGTGCGGGACTTGTCAACCAATACTATCACCCGCGTCTCTGTAGATTCAGCAGGCGATCGGGGGCAGCATGACGACGCGTTATTTGGGCCCTTAATATCAGCCGACGGGCGGTTTGTGGCGTTTGCATCTGGTGCATCCAACCTCGTGCCGGGGGATACCAACAATACCACCGACATCTTTGTTTATGACACCGGCAACAATAACTCTGCAAACCTCATCAACGGCACTCCAGGCAACGACGTGCTCACTGGCACTCCCGGCAACGACACCATCAACGGTTTGGCAGGCGATGACGTTCTGACTGGTTTGCGGGGCAACGATATCATCAATGGTGGCGACGGCAGCGATAACCTGTCTGGGGGCAAAGGTTTTGACACCCTCAACGGCGGTTTGGGCAACGATATTCTAGTCGGTGGCGTGGGCAACGATGTATTTGTTTTAGGTGGGGGATTGGGAGTTGATACCATCTCTGATTTCGCAAACTCTCAAGATACCATTCAATTAATCAATGGCTTGACTTTCGGACAGCTATCAATTTCCCCTGGAACGGACGGCACATTAATTAGAGTAGCCAGCAGCGGTGAAGTTTTAGCTTCTTTGATAGGCGTTGCTCCGAACCTCATCGGCCCTGAAGATTTCCTCTCTGTTTAGATATCTGCAGATTCTCAATTGCCTAGTGTAGAAACACAGCACGGTGCTTTGTCCTTTTACCGAATATTTCACCTTTACTCAAAGAACGCGATCGCGACTTACGCACTCCGACAGAGAAACCGGGTTTTTTACCGAATCTGCGGGTCACAACGCAGTATTTTCGTAAAAAACCCGGTTTCTGAACCCCCGTGCACAAGCCCTAGCAAAAAATGGTTTGACGCGCAATATACTGTTGTTGGCTTTTAGTTATTAATTATGGCAAATTACAGAACTGTATTGTTGTTCAATAGTTTAACTTTAGTGCTAGTGGGGCTAGTGACGGCGTGTCTGAGTTTGTTCGGTTCTTCAGTAAAAGGGTTATTTTTGCCGCCTTGCTCTGCCACGTATCCGGGTGCAGGTTTCTTTTTTTTGGCGTTTCAAATGTTATTTTATTTATCGGTAATGGTGTGCGCTTTTACCTTTGGATTGCTGAGAATTATTCAACCAGAACGCCCAGAAAATCGATTTATTTTATATTCGGCACTGTTTGCAGGTTGCTTTCTGTTCAATGAAGTTTTTCGCACCCATGTTCATCTTGGACGTGCGGGTTTCCCGAAAGTGACAATTGTCATATTTTACGCCGTGCTGGCAATTGCCTACGGATTAGCTTTTCGGAGACAAATTCGCTCTACTCCCTATGCTTTACTGCTGAGTGGCGTTGGTTTGTTATTTGTTGCCTTTTTTGCAGAAGCGCTGCCTTTAAAAAACGAGATTGTTTCGAGCTTGCTGGAGGGAATACCGAAGCTGTTGAGCGGAATTAATATTGCACTTTATTTTTGGTTTTTGTGTCAGGGTTTGATAGTGCGATCGCTCAATTTTTCTAACAAGACATCACATCCCGAATGAAGTAAGATGAAGATTTGCCGTTGGGTGGGGGCGGGTTTTTGAGATGGTCCGTTTTTGGTCAATATTGTTGGTAAAACCCGCGACTACATGATTGTATAATCGGTAAAAACTGAGATATTGCACCATTTTCAATTAGCCTTTTATGAACAGGCAAGATGCCTGTTCCACAATAAAATTTATATTTTGTGGAACAGGCATCTTGCCTGTTGCTGAAAATGGTGCAAAATATCAGTTAAAACAAAAAGTATCGCTGCGCCATTGGCAAAACTGTTGCGGGTTCGCAAGTTAACAATTCCCCATCCGCCCTGACTTCATAAGTTTCTGGATCGACTTCCATTTGTGGCAAATAATCGTTGAGTTTCATGTCTCTTTTGCTAATTTGTCGGGTCCCGGAAACTGCTACAGCGGGCTTTTGCAAACCGAGCTGTGCGGCAATATCTCGATCGCGCGCAGCTTGGGAAACGAACGTCAGACAAGTCGCCCCAATCGCCCCGCCAAAACTGCCAAACATCGGCCGCATATGCACCGGTTGCGGCGTCGGAATGCTGGCGTTAGCATCTCCCATCTGCCCGTAGGCGATCGCCCCTCCTTTAATTACCAGTTCCGGTTTCACGCCAAAAAAAGCCGACCGCCACAAACACAAATCCGCCAATTTACCCTCTTCCACCGAACCGACATACTGACTAATTCCGTGAGTAATTGCCGGATTAATTGTATATTTCGCAATGTACCGCTTCACCCTTAAATTATCGTTAATTTCCTCTGTTTCCCCCCCTTGGTTAGGGGGGGTTAGGGGGGGTAAAATCCCCCTTTGAACCTTCATTTTATGTGCCGTTTGCCAAGTCCGAATAATCACCTCTCCCACTCTTCCCATCGCCTGAGAATCAGAAGAAATCATACTAAACGCACCTAAATCGTGGAGAATATCCTCAGCAGCAATAGTTTCCCTTCTAATTCTCGATTCAGCAAAAGCCACATCTTCCGGAATGCCTCGATCCAAATGGTGGCAAACCATCAACATATCTAAATGTTCTTCTAAAGTATTGACAGTGTAAGGGCGAGTCGGGTTAGTTGACGAAGGCAAAACATTAGCTTGGCCGCACACTTTAATAATATCCGGTGCGTGTCCGCCGCCCGCACCTTCGGTATGGTAGGTGTGAATAGCTCGATTTTTAAAAGCCGCAATTGTAGCTTCCACAAATCCCGCTTCATTCAGAGTATCCGTGTGAATTGCAACTTGCACGTCGTACTCCTCAGCGACACTCAAACAAGTGTCAATAGTTGCTGGTGTAGTTCCCCAATCTTCGTGGAGTTTCAAACCCATTGCACCGGCAAAGATTTGTTCAATTAATCCTTGGGGTTGACTGCTATTTCCTTTACCTAAAAACCCTAGATTTACGGGGAAAGCGTCAGCAGCTTGCAGCATTCGGTACATATGCCAAGGCCCGGGAGTGCAAGTAGTGGCGTTTGTACCCGTTGCAGGGCCTGTGCCACCGCCGATCATTGTCGTGATCCCAGAGGCGATCGCCACTTCTATCTGTTGCGGACAAATAAAGTGAATGTGAGTGTCAATTCCCCCAGCAGTGAGAATCATTCCTTCGCCCGCAATTACTTCAGTACCAGGCCCGATAATAATATCTACCCTATCTTGAATATAAGGATTTCCGGCTTTACCAATTTTGTCAATTTTGCCGTCTTTAATGCCGACATCTGCTTTAACAATTCCCCACCAGTCTAATATTAAAGCATTAGTAATCACCGTGTCAACAGCGCCGTCTGCATTAGAAATAGGCGACTGTCCCATGCCGTCGCGAATGACTTTACCACCGCCAAATTTAACTTCATCCCCGTAGGTTGTGAAGTCTTTTTCAACTTCTATGAATAATTTTGTATCGGCTAACCGGACGCGATCGCCCACAGTCGGCCCGAAGGTTTCCGCGTAGGCGCGGCGATCCATTCTGTAACTCATGCTTGCTCCTAATATTAATAAATTTTTAGTTAGCAGTTGAGACCCACTTGAATTATAGTATGTGCCGACTTCCTCAATCTGCAACAGTAAAAAAAATACCAGATTAGGCAAGGTTTAAAACCCCGATCGTCCTCAATTCTGCCCCTCGAAAATCGCCAATGCTATGAAGGGGCAACTTTACTCCAGCATTTTCTGGATTTCCCTTTTCACAATCTCCACATCTACCGTCATATCCATGCCAATGAAACTCCAATCTTCCGCTACATTGTTATCATCAACCATACGCGAGTATTCTATTCCCAATAGTTGACAAATGTAATAGAAATATGGCGGAGTGTACCCTCCATAAAAGAATTCCAATACTTTCGTTCCCGGCTGACACCACAGCAAATTTGTAAAACCAGCCCCGTGAGGGCCGACAACCACCGCCGCTTCTGCAAACAGACGAATTTGTTCATCAACAGTGCGCGAGATATCTTCCAAAATTTCAAAATCAAATTCTTTCAAAACCTCTCGCACTTGTACTTCATTTTTAACCTTGCGCCGGCCGCTTCTCGACAGATAAAGTTTTCTATAAGGCTTTACTTTTTCTTTAAGACAGAATTTTTTCCGCAAAAGCTCTATATCGTAAGGACTCGGAAAATACCAGTCTTGATTGTTTCCCACCACCAGACTTTCTGCATGATATCCCGTATCTCTAGCCCTAGTGTCGATTAGTGAACTTTCAGGAATACCGAGTTTGGTCATAAAGCCCAACTCAAAATCTGTATGTCGTAAAGGATAACAAATTTTGGCTTCTTGCCAAATTTCCTTACCTAAAGCCTCCTCAATTCGACAAAGTTTAGCCAGCACAAAAATCACATAATCATAATAACTGCACCACAAATGCGACCAAGGAGCAACTACCAGCGGATAGGTAATTTGGTTAGGTTTGTAAGGCCATTCCAGAATGCCCGCACCGCTAATCCGAAAATCCAAGTCTAAAAGCAACTTGTTATTCAAAAGCGTGTTGCCAGACGTACAAATAGTTAGAGAATTTATTTTTTCATTCAGGGAAATCTTCCAAACATAATCTGGGTCAAAAGACACGGTTTTTTCCGTGGCAAAAAACCGAGAAGGCACTTTATTTACCGAGGTTAATGCGGGTATATTGATGGGTTCATGCTGCTTTTTATAAACGATGCTGTCATCTAACAATTTGATGCTGGTGCGCCGATCTAACGGGGTTCTCCAGACACGCCTTGATGTTGCAAGCAAGCTCTGCTTCAAAGCCTGTTTTATCTGGTCAACTAATTTTGGGTTCATCACGCACTTTTGCTGTATATCTTTGCAATTTTAACAACTACGGTATAACCCAAACGGCAGATTTTAACTCGCTCAAAAGTATGAAATTTAACTAACAAAAGAAAGGCAGAAGGGACTTATACAGAAGGCAGAGAAACTGTTTTGAAATTACTTGAGAACTCTCCAGGCGTAGGGCTGGAATTGATACCATTTTCGATGGGGGATTGGGGATGACCGATCACTATCATAGTGTGGAAATTCCCTACAGTTGCATTTTTTTTTTAACTGCTGGGACTTTTAAGTTAAAAAGTGTCAAATTCAAAACTAAACAATTGTGAACTACCTTCTGGCTTCATACTTCAGCATCCAGATGACCGTTCACTTTTCCATTAAAGCCGTAGACTTGACGACTACCAACAAACGGCACTAATTGAACTTCCCTTTCATCTCCCGGTTCAAACCTGACTGCTGTACCTGCGGGGATATCCAACCGCATTCCTTTTGCTTGTTCTCGATTAAATTCTAAGGCTTCGTTGGCCTCATAAAAGTGATAGTGTGAACCAATTTGAATTGGCCGATCGCCTTTATTTCCTACAAGCAACCGCACCGTTGGGCGCTCGGCATTTAATTCTATTTCGCCTGCTGAAACAATCATTTCTCCTGGTATCATTCTTTCCTCCTATGAGTCTCTGTGGTTAATTTTTTAACGGATCGGATCGTGTACTGTAACGAGTTTAGTTCCATCGGGAAAAGTCGCCTCAACCTGAACTTCATGCACCATTTCTGGTATCCCTTCCATCACATCTTCCCGCGTCAGGAGAGTTGTTCCATAACTCATTAAATCGGCGACGGTGAGGCCATCTCTTGCTCCTTCTAAAATGGCGGCGGAAATGTAAGCTAGTGCTTCTGGGTAGTTTAATTTTAAACCTCTTTGTTTCCGGCGCTCTGCTACCAGGGCAGCGGTGAAAATCAGCAGCTTGTCTTTTTCTTGGGGGGTGAGTTGCATTTTTATTCTTGTAAGTGCGAGCGCATTATTTGATTATGATATCGTTTACGGTTGTTTCTGAATGATTAAACCGCAAAGGGCGCCGAGGGCGCAGAGGAAGAGAAGAGAGAGATGAATAATCTAGTTAGGAGGGCAACTATACATTGAAACTCAAAGATCATCCTATTTTATCCAAACTCTGGGCAAACAGCAAGGGCGTTGCGAAAAAGACAAGCGCAGCAACTGCCAAATGTTGACAAACCAGTCTCTAGCTGCGGTTGTGGATGAACCACGATATCGGCACAGCAAACCGTTAGGAATACGAGTCACGCCGACGGTGGAATTACCAGGATAAATTGTTGCCTCAGATGGCAAATCTCGCAGTTTTTCCACGAGTTCTGTGGTTACGGGTTCGCCTACCCAAGCGAGGGTGGCGACTACGGGTTTTCCTGCGAGGCCGTGAGGACTTTCGAGCATTTTTTCTCCACCTTTGAGCAATTGTCTGTCAATCCATATAGGGCTGTTTTGTTGCCAGACTTCGGTGTGCGAGATCCATTCTCCAGACAAGAACTTTTCGCCCCTAGCACTGCGTCCAAATCTGGTAATTTCCCACAGTAAAATCCTTGCTGTTGGTGCTAATTCTACCCGCAAATTTTGCCGATATTTTGCGCCGTCAAAAACTATTGTTTCCTGTGGCAGCCATTCTAAATTAGCACCAGTATCTAGCTGAATGTCAATATTTTGTTGTGATTCTAGTCCGCTGCTGCGATAGATTTTACCAGCGGCGGCCGTGGTAATCAAGGCTTGGGCGTTGGGTTGGAGGTTAAAATGGCTGGAAAGTCGATCGCCCCCGACAACTCCGCCAGCCGTGTGCAAGATGACGCTGTGACAAATCTCTTTCCCTTCAGGATAAAACGGGCGCTGCACCTTGAGGGGCGCTTGCATTTGACTGTGAATGATTTGAGTTGCACCGCTGCAGTTAGCGTAGACTAAATCCAGGTGGCCGTGCCATCCAGTTTGAATGTTATTTGTAGGTATTTCAGTCGAGTTTTGAATCACAGATTTTTAGGATTTAATAATAAAGATTATTAACAATATAGTATTACTACCCGCTACCCAACATTCCGCCAGGGAATTAATTCCCTGGCTCACAGCTCAAGTCCTCTCAAAGAGGACTAAATAAATAGTATCAAATTTTGTTGAAAAAAATAACATATTCTTTTCAGTCCTCTTCAGAGGACTTTAGCTATTAGACAGGGAATTCATTCCCTGGCGGCCTATGACCAAAGATAACAATAATACAAGATAGCAGATTATACTAATTAATATGCGTTTTAAATAATCCTCCCATGCCAGCAACCCCTGAAAGCCTCCAAAAATTTGTTACCTACTGCCAACAACACATTACAGGCGATGAAAAAGGACAAGCACAGGTATTTTTAGACCGCTTCTTTCGGGCTTTCGGCCACGAGGGGGCATTAGAAGCAGGCGCAACCTATGAGGAACGCATAGAAAAAAGCAGCAAAAAAGGTCAACTTGGATTTGCTGATTTGGTGTGGAAAAAGCACGTTTTGATTGAAATGAAAAAGCGCGGTGAAGATTTGACTAAAAGAGAACACCGCACCCAAACAGAACGCTATTATATTCGCCTAAAAAAAGACGATCGCCCGCGCTACGTGATGATGTGCAACTTTGACGAGTTTCACATTTACGATTTCGACCTTCAGCCGGATCAGCCTGTAGACATTATATCCCTAAAGCAATTGCCCGCGCGATCGCCCGCTTTTGCCTTCATGGAATCTACCAGCCGCCGCCCCATATTCAAAAACAACCAAGTCGAGATTACCGAAAAAGCTGCTAGCAGAATGGGGATGCTGCTAGAAATGTTAATTGAACGTGGCCAAGAGCGCAAATTTGCTAAATTTAATCAGTTTCAAGCACAGCGATTTGTGTTGCAGTGCGTCTTAGCAATGTTTGCCGAAGATAGGAGATTATTGCCGCCTGCACTCTTTACTCGCTGCGTCAAAGATTGTCTGGAAGGAGCAAGTTCTTACGATGTCTTGGGTGGCTTATTTCAAGCAATGAATCAGCAGGGAGTCACGCCCGGAGGACGTTATGAAGGAGTCGAGTATTTCAACGGCGGATTATTTTCGGAAATACACCCCATTGAACTGCAACAGGGTGAGTTGAAAATATTAGAAGTTTGTGCCGAACAAAATTGGAGTCAGGTACGCCCTTCTATTTTTGGCAATATCTTTGAATCGGCTTTGAAAACAGATAAAAAACAGCGCCGCGCCTACGGGATTCACTTTACTACAGAGGGAGACATTCGCCGCATTGTTTTGCCCACAATTAGCTATTACTGGGAAGAGCGAATTAACGCTGCAAATACGGTAGCAAAACTGCAAAATTTGCATCAAGAATTAGGTCGCTATCGCGTCCTAGATCCGGCTTGCGGTTCGGGTAATTTTCTGTATGTAGCTTATCAGGAACTTAAGCAAGTTGAAAAGTTACTTTTAGATAAGCTAAACGAGTGCGACGGTACAAGAGGTTATATGAATTTAGTCACGCCGCAGCAATTTTACGGCATGGATATTAATTCGTTTGCGGTGGAGTTGGCGCGGGTGACGCTGATGATTGGTCGCAAGGTGGCGATCGATAATTTGGGATTGAAAGAACCTTCTCTGCCTTTAGATACTTTGGATAAAAATATTGTCTGTGCTGATGCTTTATTTACTGATTGGGTGAAGGCTGACGCGATTATCGGCAATCCTCCGTTTTTAGGTGGCAAGCACATGAGGATTGCCCTGGGAGATGAATATGTTGACCGCGTGTTTAAACGCTTTCCTGATGTGAAAGATTCGGTTGATTTTTGTGCTTATTGGTTTCGCATAGCTCACAACAATTTAGAACTAAATGGCAGGGCTGGTTTAGTTGCTACTAATTCAATTAGTCAAGGTAAAAGTCGTGCTGCTGCTTTAGATTATGTCGCGCAAAATGGCGGTCACATTTATGCAGCCGTTTCTACTCAGCCTTGGTCTGGGCAAGCTAAGGTTCATGTCAGCTTGATTAACTGGAGCAAGGAAAAGCCGAAAGTTTACTATTTAGATAATCTCGCGGTTTCTAGTATCAACTCTTCGCTGCAAGCTACGATTGATGTTTCTCAAGCTGCTAGGTTGTCAGCGAATTTAAACACATGCTTTCAAGGTGTAATTCCAGTGGGAATGGGATTTATTGTTAGTCAACAGCAGGTTAATGATTGGATTAAAGAAGATGCTAAAAATCAAGAGGTTCTTAAACTTTTTTCAATGGGTGCAAATCTAGCAAAGAATCCTAACGGTATGCCGGAACGCTGGATTATTGACTTCAATGATATGAACATTGAAGAAGCGAGTGAATATGTGCTGCCTTTTGAGTATGTGAAAGCTCATGTCAAGCCTGAACGGGATAATAATCGAGATGCACGATCCCGAATTTATTGGTGGAATTTTTTGCGATTGCGTTCAGAAATGAGAAAGGCGATCGCACCTTTATCTCACTACTTTACCGTACCGAGAGTCTCAAAGTGGGCTGTCTTCATTCCCGCTCCCGTTAGTTGGCTGCCGGGAGACAAATCAGTAGTTGTTGCCTCAGAAGACTTTTATATTCTGGGCATTCTTTTATCTAAGATTCACAGAATTTGGATGAACTCTCAAAAATCTACACTTGAGGACAGAACAGCTTACACCCACAATACCTGCTTTGAAACTTTCCCATTTCCCCAGACAGCAGCGAAGCAATTAGTAGAGCAAATTCGGGTAACGGCGGTCGAATTGCATCAATACCGCACTCAACAAATGTCCGCAAAGCAGTGGGGAATTACTCAACTTTACAATAAATTTTTTAATGAGCCAACAAGTCAACTTTATAAACTTCATGCTAAGCTCGATCGCGAAGTAATGCAAGCTTACGGATTTACTGACAGCGACGATATTTTAGCAAAAGTGCTGGAATTAAACCTAGAACTGGCCGAAAAAGAAAAACGGGGAGAACCGGTAGTTGGGCCTTGTGTCTCAACTGACTAAAAATGCTAATCGTTGTAATCATAAGTTTTGTAAATTTGCGTATAATCACATAGAGTGTTGATAGAGATCACACACACTCTAGTATAAAAACAGAGATAATAGGGGAAGAGTTAAGTTTTGAGTTAAAGATTTCCAAATTTAAAATTAAACAGTCAAAACAGCTTTCCGCCTTCAGCATAAGTGCATTCTGCTTTTCTTCGCTCAATTACTCCTGATTTGTTTGGGAGGAACTTCCCATGTTATTATTTACCCACAGCCAGTCCAAAAATAGCAAGGTAGAGCAAAAGCACTATGCTCAAAAACATTTGTTACCGACTTCAACTATTAATCAAACTGGGCTAAAGGCAGAATGCAACCATTTGCGGATCGGCCAAAAAATTAGCTATGGCTATGCTTTAGCTATCGGCATAGCGATTTTGGGAACTGGTGCGGGACTGAGATTGGGAGACTACTTTCGCAAGCAAGCTTTAGTTCAGGTGAATGTTGCCCAGCAGCAGCAGCAACTGCTGCAAAATTTGCAAAATACCGTATTTGAAGCCCGATCGCACGCGGCGAGATTGCCAGTCGTTTTGGGAAACACTCTGGCGCTACAATACGAACAAGATCGGTTTTTCAGGCAAATCCATCAGGCGAAAATCCTGATTTCAGAAATTGAATCTTTCGCACGAGAAAATCCGGATAGACTAGCAACAGAAGAGGCAGCATTGCACGCTATATTGAAGAAATCTGCCCTCGTCATTGATTACTACGGTAAGCTAATTAAATTGCAGTTAAAAGAAGCGGATGTTTGGAACTTGCCACCCAACAGCATTGAGTCCGCACAACTACAAATGTTGAGGACTAGCAGCGGCCAAGAGGCGATCGTACTAGATAACCTTGCTCAAAGTTTAACTGACCTAATTTCTACAGTAGAAATTCACAAACAGCAAGGAACCCAAGCATTAGAAGAAGCTGGAAGTTTGCGAAACCGAATTATTATCGGGAGTATGCTAATTTCAGCACTCATCGCCGCCACCCTAGCGGACAAAACCAGCCGCGCGATCGCCCAACCCCTCGAAACCGTCACTAATGTGGCTCAGCAAGTTGCTCGCGAATCAAATTTTAACCTGCAAGTACCAGTCACAACCGACGACGAAATCGGAGTTTTAGCTGTCTCTTTCAATCAATTGATTCAGCGAGTTAGCGAGTATACACAAGAACTAAAACAAACTCAATCCCAATTAATTCAGACCGAAAAAATGTCATCTCTCGGTCAAATGGTTGCAGGGATAGCCCACGAAATCAACAATCCTGTCAACTTCATCGGCGGCAACATTGACTATGCCAACCAATACATCGAAGATTTAGCAGGTTTGGTAACTCTCTATCAAGAATATTATCCCAACCCACCAGATGCCATTCTAGAGCGCATCGAAGACATTGAACTCGAATTTCTCAGAGAAGATTTACCAAAAACTCTCTCTTCGATGAAAATGGGAGCCGATCGCATTCGCGAAATTGTCGTATCGATGCGGAATTTTTCGCGATTGGACGACGGAAAAATGAAATCAGCCGACATTCACGAAGGAATTGATAGCACCCTCGTAATTCTCAATCATCGGCTCAAACAAGGTATTCAAGTTATTAAACAATACGGCAAGTTGCCTGCGCTTGAGTGCTATCCGGCCCAACTCAATCAAGTATTTATGAACGTGATCGGCAATGCAATAGATGCGCTGGAGGAGGTGAAAAAGGAGGACAAAGGCTATTCGCCAACTATTTGGGTTAGCACGGAAATTACAGCCGACAATACTGTCACCGTCAAGATTCGGGATAACGGGCCGGGAATTGCGTCCGCCAGTACCCAACAGATATTTGACCCATTTTTTACTACAAAGTCGATCGGCAAAGGTACTGGATTAGGATTGGCTATTTCCTATCAAATCCTTGCCAAGCATCAAGGCAAAATTGAGGTAAATTCTCAAATAGGACAGGGCACGGAATTTGTGATTACTTTGCCAGTTGCTGCGTAATATCACGCGGGGCGATCGGGATGAACAGAAAAAATCGCTTCCGACTGTCGCAGAATTTCCCAAACCAGCCGATTTGCTCAACCAGTTGAAGACCCGACGTAAAAAGTCGGGGGCGAACTTGGCAGATATAGAGAGAGGCGCTTTTGGACATAGTAGAAAACCATTAGCGCGAAAATTTAACGGATAACAGAACTCTTGGTGACAAGAAATCAGAAACCGTTGAATCACAAATCATTGAAATGGATGGGGGCGGAGGGACTTGAACCCACACGACCGTTTCGGGTCAACGGATTTTAAGTCCGTAGCGTCTACCATTCCGCCACGCCCCCCTTTGGTCAAGCTGCTGTGGTTTTGAGCCACTAACAGCAACAGCCTTTTATTCTACAGCCAAAACCCGAATTTACGCAACCCCTAATCAAAAAATTCCCAAAAGTCGCGCTGGATCTCCGCAAGCGGTACAATAGTTAACCAGCCAACGGAGCGTGTCAACTGACTTACCCGTGTTATTATTCCCCTAAAGCAAATCTATGTATATTACCTTACTGCTTTACGCCGTCTTGGCAGGAGCCTACCTCCTGGTAGTACCCGCGGCCACCTACGCTTACCTGAACAGCCGCTGGTACGTCGCTACCTCTTTTGAGCGCGGCTTCATGTACTTCTTGATGTTCTTCTTCTTCCCAGGTATGTTTCTCCTAGCTCCATTTTTGAATTTTCGGCCCAAACGGCGGCAGATAGAAGCCTAAATGCGACGTATTGACGTAATTGGAATCAGTGTCGGCTTTTTTGTAGCAGGTGGGTTTGTCTACTTGCTACTGCAACTTGCCGGACTCGACAGCATGAATGCAGGGATTTGGAGTCAGTTGTTTTTGGTCGCCGGCTTGATTGGCTGGCTGGTGACTTATTTATTTCGAGCACTGACTCAAAATATGACCTACAGCCAGCAATTGCAAGACTACAAAGAAGCTGTCTTGCAGAAGCAGCTAGATGCACTCACTCCTGAAGAATTAGCCCAACTTCAAGCCGAAATTGAGCAGGAAAAAGATAATTAGTCAATAGTCCTTAGTCCTCAGTCATTAGTTATTAGTGAGTTATTAATGATTAGTCATTAGCAATAAACTCTGAACTAATGACTGGGGAATAACAACTCATCAATAGTAATATTGACTGCTAATTTAATGACTGATGATTGATATCACGTTCCCTAAAATAAGCGCGATAGGTTTGTAGTGAGGACTTCAGTCCGAGGGAGTTTTATGAGAAATGAAGTCCTCACTACAAACAAATTTAATTGCGCTCGATCGAGGGGACATCTTATGATGACCAATGACCAATGACTGATGACTAATAACTAATGACTATTTCTAATTGTTTTGAAACGTTGCGAAAAAGCAACCAATGTGCATTGATTCCTTTTATTACTGCTGGCGACCCAGACTTGGAGACAACGGCTAAAGCACTGCAAATTTTGGATGATAACGGTGCAGATGCGATCGAGCTTGGCGTTCCCTATTCTGACCCGCTAGCTGACGGGCCGGTGATTCAAGCCGCTGCTACAAGGGCTCTACAGCGGGGAACGACGTTAGATGCGGTGCTGGAAATGGTAGCGAAAGTTAGTCCGAATTTGCGATCGCCTATCATTCTCTTCACATACTACAACCCGATTTTGTACCGAGGTATAGAAACCTTCTTGCAGCAAATCAAAAGTGCCGGAGTTCAGGGATTGGTTGTACCCGACTTGCCCTTAGAAGAAGCCGACAGTCTCATCCAACCTGCCAAGAAATTAGGGATTGAACTAACATTATTAGTTGCTCCGACAAGTCCCAAAAGTCGCATAGAAGCGATCGCCCGTCAGTCTCAAGGATTTATTTACTTAGTCAGTGTGACGGGGGTTACGGGAGTACGCGAAGGCTTAGAAACGAGAGCAAAAGAATTGCTGCAAGAACTCCGCACCGTCACCGACAAACCCATCGGCGTCGGGTTTGGTATATCGCAACCTGAACACGCTCGCCAAGTGAAAGAATGGGGTGCAGATGCTGCGATTGTTGGCAGTGCTTTTGTCAAACGCTTGGCTGAAGGAACTCCAGAACAGGGTTTAGAGGCGATTGGGGAATTCTGCAAGAGTTTAAAAACAGCGATTCAAAATGCTTAGTAAGTGTGCAAATACTTTCAGCCATTAGACAGATGTGTGCGATCGGGATGTGCCGCCACAATTGCGATTAAAGACCTTGTTGTACTTGAGATCATACACCACCTTCCTTCTAGTTCCTGACTAGAAGGTTTTTTTTGGAGCCGAACACGCACAATATTTCAACATAGTGCGCGCATGGAGAACCAAACAGCTATGTATGGAAACGACTTTGCCTTCTCCAATGCGGGGTGCTGCGACTTTTAATAATTGGTAGAAGATTGAAGATTGTCCATTCCTTCTTCCTGATTGCTGATTTCTATCCGCTCGAAAAGCCGAAGAGCCTTCTTCCTTCTTCCTTCTTCCTTCTACTATAACTTGAGGAATGTAACTTGGGATAGATGAAAAGCTACGGTTTCTATTCGTATACTTAAAAAGTGTTTAAGTGCCTAATTTGGTACGGCTAGACATCTACAAAGCCACAAGGCATTTGAGGATCTCACAATAGAAAGGAGCATTTTTATGAACAGACTAACTGCATTTGTGAAAAAAATTCGAGCTGTACAAATCTTAACAGTGTTTCTGGCTGGCATTTTAGTATTAGTGAGTACAGCCTGTAGCCGCCCTGATGTGACGGCAGGAAAAACTGATGTGATGGCAGGACAGGCTGATGCGAGGGTAGGAAAAACTGCCGACAAAATTAGAGAAGAAGTGCCTTCAGGGGCTGTAACGTCCGAATTCAAAGGCGGGATGAACGACTACAGCGAGGTCGATCCCAGAAACAAAAAGATGACCACCACAGAAGCAAAAGCTGAGCTTCTCAAAGAGCAAGCGCAGCACCGCATTGACACGAAATCTAGCAACAATGTAGGCGAAAATGTGCGGCGGGTAGCGGATGACGCACCTGAGAAACTAGGCCAAATTGGGGAAAAGGTGAAGGAAGATGCTCGCACCGCCCAGCGCAAAGCTGATAACTTTGGCGACAAAACCAAACAAGGCTTTTCTAATCTTAAAGAAAACACTCGCGAAGGCTTGAAGGGAGCAAAAGATGTTGTTAAAGAAGCCACGCAGGGAGCAAAAGAAAGAGCAGCAGAGGGTACTGAGTCTCTGAGATATAATACCAGCGGCGGCCAAGAAAATATCAATGATGCAGCACGAGATGCAAGATAGAATGCTCAAGATGCCTCAGACAATATTTCCTAGAAAGTGAATCGAGATATTGACTGAACTCAACGAGCGGCTGAAAGAGCGACAGACGACTAATCTCAAATAACGCTGTTTCCTTTTCGGGAAGCTAGATTCCGACAGGGGTTAAAACCCCTGTCGGAATCTAGGTAAAATCAATCGATTTTAGATTTTAGATTAAAGAATTGAAGCATTGACCCCACGGATAAATTCGGGGGGCAACTTTCATCGGATACACGTTTTTTATTTCTGGGTTCTGAGTCTGCGAAGGAATGAATCCGGGGGCTTGTATCCTGGATGCTTTCGGTCATGTGAAGACTACTGCCTATTAATATTTGATTGGGTTTTAACCCCTGGGAGGGCTATTAGGCCGGAAGGAGAGTGGAGGGGGGTTTCAGCACAATCCAACGTCCCTGTCGTTTTCTAGGGGGGACTGGAATGCCACTTTTTTCACGACGGATTCTTTATAATTTCTATAGATTGTATTTGGATTTTTTAAGATAAAAACTTTTTGACCGACGTAGCGGAAATTTGGGCGTTCGAGCTATATTAAATTCAATTAATTACCCATTGTATTTTTCAATATATGATAAGGCAGTGTTTCTACGGTATTTCGCGTTCATTGAATCGCATTTGAGATTAACAGCAGAAACTTATACGTAAGTAAAAAGCTTTAATCGCGATCGCCAAAGTATAAAATGTTGTTCATTCACAGATAATTGGAATTTTCGATCGGGTGATCAAAAATTATGCGGTTTATGCCCTAAGATAGATACACTAAGTTTTGTCAAGCTAATTTCGGAGTTGAGGTCAGCCGATATGGACGCAAGAATAAATGCAGTAGATTTGACTACGGTAATGCCTGGAGATCGCCCGATCGCGCAATTGTAAACACATTCTCGATCAGCGATCGATCGGTTCGTGCGCGAGAAAGACCGACAACCCGCCGCTAAAATTCTCAAACCTACCTCGTTGTGGGGGAGGATTTCCGGGACGCGGTGCTGCTACAATCCAAAAAAGTTGTATTAGCGACCGTTCATGGGATCGGTAGAAATAGTCCTCAACCGAACAGATATTCTCGACGAACTCCAACGCAGATCGGTTATTTACAAATACATTAAACCTTCCAATCTTTCAATTAATCTTGACTGTTACCTGCCAAATGGAGGTGTATAAATTTTAACCAAAAAAGGCTAAGGATTCGCGATCTATTCGAGCCGTAATCCGCCGCCAATCGACAGGGGAAATGGAGGCAAACCTTATCTTGGGAATTGTGTTTTGATGCTAGTAACGATGATTCACGACTTTTATGATGCGCTGGCAGATTTGGCAATCTATGCAGATGCCACACCGGCGGAGCGCCAACAAATCCTTAATCGCGTTGGGGCTAGTCAGAAAAAACTCAAAGAATTCGCGCACCATACGCCGATTAATTACCAACACAAGTTCGAGCTGGTTGAGGCAGAATTGCTGGGGGTTTTGGGACAGACAGCAGAAGCAATGGAACTGTATGATCGAGCTATTACCGGAGCTAAAGCTAACGAATATGTCAATGAAGAAGCTCTTGCCTGCGAACTCGCTGCTAAGTTTTACCTGTCATTAGGAAGAGAAAAAATTGCCCGAATTTACATGATAGATGCCTATGATTGCTATGTGCGCTGGGGAGATAGAGCAAAAATTGATGACTTAGAAAAACGTTATCCTCAATTATTAAAACCGATTTTAGAAGCCGCAAAACTCCCTGCAAATCCCTTAGCAAATTTTTCAACACCGGCTGGGCAAAATCAATCGCTTCATCCATCCATTCATCCATCCATTTATCCGTCTGTTTCGGCGAGCGTCTCAGATTTCGGGAATTTTTCCACACTGCTAAAAGCTTGTCAAGCGCTCTCTAGTGAAAGAGAACTCGATCGACTGATTGCCAAACTGATGCAACTGGCGATGAAAAATACAGGAGCTGACAAAGGAGCGCTGATTTTGCCAAACGGCAATCAATGGGAAATCGCGGCTACCAGCACGCTCGACAATTCAGGACTCGAATGGGCGATCGACTTATCATCCGCAAAACTCGATGACAACAGCGATATCTTGCCCCTCAAAATTGTTGACTGCGTTAAAAATTTATTGAAACCTGTGATTGTTCGGGATCTCGCTCAACAACGTGATTGGGATTCCGACTCCTACATCCTCAAATACCAACCGCAGAGCCTGTTGTGTTGGCCGATTCTCGATCGAGGCAACTTAGTCGGCATTTTGTATCTGGAAAATCGCTTAACCGCAAGAGTTTTTACCCGCGATCGCCTGCAACTTCTCAATCTCCTGTGTTCCCAGGCAGCCATCTGTTTGCAAAATGCTCTGCTATATAAAAAATATCAGGATTACAACCAACAATTAGAGCGATCGCTAGTAAAAATTAGCCGAACCGAAGCTCAGCTTGCCGATCAGAAAAAAATGCTCCAAGCGATTCTTGATGTCGCTCCGATTTGGATTTGGATGGTGAATCCCAGTGGTAAAGTTCAGTTTGTGAACAAGACATTTTCTCAAGAGGTGGGCGTGCCTCTGAGCGATTTCCTAGCTGTCGATCATTATAAAGATATACTGGGGGAGAATGCAGCGGGCTGTCTGGTTTCCGATGCCGCCTGCCTTGCTCAAGATTTGCCGCATTACTCCAGCGAAGTTCTCAGATTGGTTGACGGCAAACTACACAATTTAGAAATCACGAAAGTGCAGTTAAAAAATTCCTATGGCGAGACAATAGGGATTATTGGTTTGGGTGTTGACGCCACTGAGCGCAAGCGAGCAGCCGAACTTTTGCAAGAGCAAAATCAACAGCTAGAACGAACTTTAAAAAATTTACAACAAGCACAACTGCAAATCGTGCAAAATGAGAAAATGTCGGCATTGGGTAATTTAGTCGCCGGAGTCGCACACGAAATTAACAATCCGATTGGGTTTATTTCTGGGAATTTAAGCGAAGGTAAAAGAAGTTTGGAAGATGTTATTGAACACTTAGAATTGTATCGCTCCGCTGCATCGCAATCGGAAATAGCAGACCACGCCGAAGAGATAGACCTTGATTATCTTTTGGAAGATTTACCGAAGATGATTGATTCAATGCAACTCGGGTGCGAGCGCATTTGCAGCATCAGCAACAGTTTGCGTACCTTCTCCCGAGGCGACAAAGACTACAAAGTTCCTTTTAATATTCACGAAGGCATTGATAGCGCGATTTTGATTTTGAAACACCGTCTCAAAGCAAACGAACACCGCCCGCAGATCGAAGTGATAACTAAATACGGCAATCTCCCTAAAATCGAATGTTTTCCCGGTCAATTGAATCAAGTTTTCATGAATATCCTTGCCAATGCGATCGATGCCTTAGAAGAGTCAAATCTAGGACGCACTTTTAGCGAAATTACCGCCCACCCCAACCGCATCACGATTGGCACGGATATAGTCGGCGAAGGGTACATTAAAATTAAAATTGCTGATAACGGCACCGGGATAAAAGAGGAAGTTAAACAGCAGATATTCGACCATTTGTTCACGACGAAAGGTGTCGGCAAAGGAACTGGATTGGGGTTGGCAATTGTCCACCAGATTGCAGTAGAAAAACATGGCGGAAGCATAGAGGTGAATGGCGAGCCAGGAATTGGCACTGAGTTTGCGATCGTTTTGCCTGTGAAAGGATAAATTTGAATTAAAATTCAATGTTTTTGGGGCGATCGCGTAATAAGATATACTGACTTTGATTCGGGTCTTTTTTTGAAAGCCTTGGCATAACTCTTTTAAAGTAGCATCATTTTTTTGATCAAGCAGTCTGGTTTACAAGCTGTTGCTACTGTACTTAATGAACCTGGAATCTGCTGTATTTTAGACACCCTATAAGTGAGCGCGTCACCCATTTTTAGTTGCGAGGTGTCTATTATACAAAAAAATTAATCACCAAGGCTTCGTCCTACAAAAATTTATCTTAAATTTAACCAATCTTGAATTTCTTGCGCTAACCAAGCCGCCTCAACCTCTTTCAAATTTGTTGCTAAAGTATAAAAGTAAGTTCCCCTCTCGTTACCTGAACGAATCCTGATTTGATTTCCCTGATAAGTATTGTATAGAAAAGCACCCAAAATCTCAGAAACTTCCCCCCTTTGTCCTAAATAACTCCAACCAAATATCTGATGTTCCAGTTTAAAGTAGTTCCGGTTAAAGGTAATTTTAGTACCATTGCCCAAAATCTTAAGTAACATACTTGCTACAAGCGGAAAAAATCCTAATCCCATACTGACATTTACTTGCAAATATGCTAAGACTATCGGCCAAGATAGCAGTATAGTTAATATTCCTATAAAAGCACCTAAAAAAGGCTTTCTGGCTAAAGTAGACGGAATTTTAATGTTTAACTCCGTTGCTGATTTGCTAAGTTGAATGCGACAGCGAGGTGGTTTAGCAATTTTCCAAACAGTCGGAATTTGAAGATTAGCCCCTTGTATTTTTCCCGATTTCAAAGCTGCTAAAGCCTCTCTAGCCTTGCTGAAACGCTTTTCTAAGGCGATTTCCGTCATCTTCTCAATCCAGCTTACCAAAGTGGGATTCACACTCACGCGATCGCTAAACTGAATCCGAGAATCTTTCTGTGGCAAATCCGCAGGAGTCATCCCCGTTAACAAATGAATTAAAGTAGCTCCCAAAGCATACAAATCCGAAGCCGCCACCGCCCGCCCCCAAAACTGTTCTAAGGGTGCATAGCCACTCGTTCCTACCACTGTAAACGTTACCCCTGTCACTGCCGCTTGAGCTTGTACCGCACCAAAATCTACTAGATAAACCTGCTGATCTTCCCCCCAAATTAAATTACTAGGCTTAATATCTCGGTGCAAAACAGGGGGGCTTAATTCATGCAAATAAATTAAAATTTCTAGCACTTCAGTGGCAATTTTTCGTACTTGTTTTTCTGAAAATTTCTTGCCTTTTTCTAACAATTCCTGAAGTGAAAATCCCGGAATATAATCTTGCACTAACCCAAACCAAGGCAATCCTGCTCCGGCTTCCCGCTCCAGGGAAAAATAATCTCGATAGCAAGGAATTCGGGTATGATTTAGCGCCTGCAAAACTTGTGCTTCTCTTTCAAAAAGCTTGAGTTCTTCCCAGTGCATTTCCGGGCTAAAAGCTAACATTTTCAGCGTCACCTGTTCTTGAGACTCTAAATCTACTGCTAGCCAAGTTTGATGGCCGGCCGCTGTGCGTCCTAAACGCTGTTGCAATTGATAACGTTCTTGTAAAATTTTTCCTGTATCTAACACAGCATTGCCCTCCAGTTGTGAATGCTAAAAAATAGCCTTAACTATTAAATTAATGACGGCTCTCCTACCCAGCTCATTTTTACTCATATTTGTTAAATCACAGGGTCGAAGATTAAATCTTTTGGTGACCGCCTTAAATTGCTACTATAAGTAATTACCCGTGCATTTCTCCATTCGGCATAATTGTACCGCGCCACTGAGCACCTGATAAATTAGCCGTGCTCAAATCTGCCCTAATCAAAGTTGTGCGGTGCAAAATTGCTTCCCGCAAATCTGTTCTAGCCAGGTAAGCATCAGTCATATCAGCTTCACTCAAATTTGCCTGATTAAAATTAGCTCGACTCAAATCAGCCCGCACCAAATTAGCTCGACTCAAGTCAGCCATGATTAAATTAGCATTGCTCAACTTTACATCAGTCATAAATGCACCGCGCAAATTAGCGCCAGCCAATTCAGCATCAAGTAACACAGCTCTTTCCAACTTAGCATTAGCCATTACAGCCCAGGAAAAATTTGTTTCTACCAAAGTTGCTTCACTCAAAAATACGCCATCTAAAATAGCTTCGCTCAAATTTGCCTGAGTCAGATTTGCTTCTCCCAGAAATGCTTCAGTCAAATTAGCGTGACTGAGATTAGCTTTAGTCAAATCAGCACCTTGCAAATTGACGCCCCGCAAATCTGCACCTTGCAAATTTGCACCCCGCAAATTTGCACCCTCAAAAAGCCGCAGCTCCTTCCGCAAATTTGCACCCCGCAAGCACGCACCGCGCAAATCAGCACCTTGCAAATTCACACCTCGCATATCTGCATCGCTCAAATTTGCATCAATAAAAACTGCCAAAGAGATGTTAGCTTTGCGAAAGTCTGCACCTTGCAAAGTCGCTCCGTGGAAGTCTGCATCGGACAAATTTGCTCCGCTCAAGTTTGCTTGATTTAAGTTAGCACCGCACAGCTTTGCATTAGTTAAATTTGCGCGCTGAAGGTTAATTCGGCTCAGGTACGACATCGCTAAGTTTGCACCCCAGAGGTCAGCGCTGCTTAAATTGACGCCAATTAAATCGGCACCGCTCAGGTATACGCCTCGGAGATTCATACCTTGAAAATCTAGTTCTCCTGACGTATATCGCCTTAAAATTTCGCTGGCATTCATATCTGTTTTTGTTGTTAATTAGGTACAATCTGCTATTTCTAGACTGCTTAAATTTCTGTTCGCGCAGGCGGACTTAGTTTTTGTAGCCCCAGACTTGAGTCTGAGAAATTTGATGAAATTTCTTGAATTTCAGTTGACGCAGGCCGACTTAGTTGGTGTAGCCTCAGACTTGAGTTGGGGCATTTAATGAGTTTGATTGACAAATTCTTGAGTCCAAAAGACTGTTTTGTTACCTAACTGTCGCCCGTGAATTTTCACATGAGTAAGATATTTTGATTTTAAAGTACACAGTTTTTTGTGAATGTATGTAGCTGTAGCCTGTTGGTTTGGTACTTCAGCAGACTCCAGAATAACATGGAGCCAACCGTCTTTAAATCCCGCTGTAGCAGCAATTCCTTTAGGCTGTAGCAATTGATTAATCAATTGGGCGATCGCCTTTGGTTTGCCTTGCTTTGCCATTTCCAAAAGCTGATACTGATTTGCTTTATGGCTAGAGTTTTCCTGCGGTATGTCTGAAATATTGTCATCCAGGTTTTCTGTGATTTCATAAGGATATTTACCGCTTTCTTTTGACTCCAATTCGATCAAAATTTCCAGCATTTTATCGGTAAACTTCTGAACTTTTCCTACATATTCTCTGAGATTTTTATATTTCCAGTACAAACGCTCCTCTGGACTTCCCGTAGAAAATTTTCCGTTCAAAGCAGCTTCTAACTTGGTAAATATATTTTCTATTTGCGCCGTTGCGGAGTTAGCACTTTGACTGACTAATTCTGTCATTTCTTCTTCCAATTCCAACTTGCGTTTGATGGAATCGCTAATATTTATAATAACAGGAGCCGTCGGTTCTAAAGTTTCGATAATAGTCGGCATTTCTGCAACTGGGAATGTTTCTACCATTTCCTGTCTGAAATCGGTAGCATAATTATTATTGCTGGTTTCGGCTTCTTTAAACTGTACAGTTTCTGCCGTGTCCGGCACTAAGTAACTCTTTTGCGGGTCATAATGATAGTGAGCTGGAGCAGCTTGAAGGATGTGAGTAATCTCGCCTGGATCAAAATAATCGGTGCGCCTGTCTACCAGCTCGCTCTCTTCATAAACACTGTTGTTTAAATGCGTCTGATCGTAATCTTCGCTAGCCGAAGATTCGGCTTCATCCGGTTCTTCCTGTTGCATTTTTGCGTAACAAGGATTCATCGCTTTAATGATTACGCTTGCAGCTTGGTCGTTTTCATCTCTGTTGTCGAGATTGCTAGCAGTTGTGTACAATCGAGATTCGAGTTCGGCTAGGCTGCCACAGACATTAAACAGTTGTCGCAGTAGATTGTCAAGTTCTTGAGTTTTCAGCAGTAGCCAATCGCGATCGCTAAAAGTAAACTGGTGATAAAGAGTAGAAAAAATTAGGATTTTCGCCCTCAGCGGATTTGTTTGCTGCAAAATTTTTTGTCTGACATCAAATAATTTGCCGGGGTTTCTTGCACTTTCTTCGCTGCTGGGTATTTCAGAACTAAAGTGTTCTTCAAATGCGGGAGCTTCCTGACCGCCAAAACTAGATATGTTTATTTCTAATTTGGTGAAATCTTCAAATTCATACAGCCTGCTAAGTTGACAGACTATGAGGTCTGCTACTAAAGCATACTCGGTTTTTTTATTAACCTTAGAGACTATATTATTTAAAACTGCTTCAATATCTTCTAACCTGCTGTATTTGGCGCACAGCTCTTCAATTAAAAGCCTTACATCTGCGCTGGCGAGTTGCGCCGGATCGTTTTCCCAGGACTCTTTACAAGCAAAAAATATTATTTTTTTTATGCGCGAGAGATTCACGTCTTGTTCTAATTCGCGAACAACTTCATCTAAAATAGATAAAGCTTTCATAGTTTTCCTCCCATAAAAATACCCTGTCAACACTCAGCAAGAAATAATACAATTATACCACATTTGATAAATGCAAGACTTTGATGCGATCGTAATTGGCAGCGGTATTGGGGGCTTAGTCGCCGGCTCGATGCTAGCTCGCTACGGCAAGCGGGTGCTCGTCTGCGAGAGCCACATCATAGCGGGCGGGGCAGCTCACAGCTTTTCGCGCCGAGGATTTCACTTTGATTCGGGGCCTTCTTTTTATTGCGGTTTGACTGACCCCCAGTCGTTCAATCCTTTGCGGCAAGTTTTTGATGTTTTGGAGGAATCGATCGCAGCAATTTCCTACGATCCACTGGGGCATTACCATTTTCCAGAGGGAAGTTTACCAATTTATGCTAATGCGAGAAGTTACTTAGATGCTGTAGCTAAGTTCGCACCCCAAGGTGCTGTAGAATTACAGCAATTTCAAAAAAACTTATTAGTTTTGTATGAAGCTTTGCGTGGAATTCCGGCTTTAGCGCTGAGATCTGACTGGCAGTTGATACCTGTTTTGCTGTCTCGGTACTCGCCTGCTTTGCTGAAGCTGTTGCCGCTAGTAGGTGCGATCGCGGGTTCAGCAGGTTCCTTGATGGATCGGGATGTGCGAGATCCTTGGGTGCGGCGTTTGATCGATTTGGAGTGCTTTTTGCTGTCGGGTTTGAAAGCGCACGGAACTGTCGCGCCGGAAATAGCTTTTATGATTGGCGAACGATCGCGCTGTGCGATCGAATATCCTGTAGGTGGCAGCGGTGCGATCGTCGATGCTTTAGTCAGAGGTTTGCAGCGCTGGGGAGGAAAATTGCGCCTGGGATCTGCCGTCGAGCAAATATTAGTTGAATCCGGCAAAACCACCGGCGTTCGCTTGAAAAATGGCGAAATTATCCGCGCCCCAATCGTTATTTCAAATGCCACAATCTGGGATACTTATACAAAATTACTGCGCCCTGAAGATTTGCCGGAAAGCTACCGAAAAAACGCTTTGTCTATGCCAGCAGTAGACAGTTTCATGCACCTGCATTTAGGAATTAAATCCGAAGGACTCGAAGGTTTGACCGGCCACCACGTCGTCGTTCACGACAGCAAGATTGACATTACAGTACCCGGAAATACTTGCATGATTTCGATTCCTACAGTGTGGGATGCAACTCTCGCGCCGCCCGGACATCACGCCGTTCATGCTTATACATTGGAACCTTACGAAGGTTGGGAATATGGCGAATTGTATCAGCAGAAAAAGCAAGAGCGATCGCAATCTCTGTTTCAAGCTTTAGAAAGAATTATACCGGATTTGCGATCGCGGATAGTCTTAGAGTCGATCGGCACACCGCTAACCCACGCCCGATTTTTACGCCGATATCAAGGAACTTACGGGCCTGCAATTGCCGCCGGAAAAGGCACATTTCCCGGGCCGCAAACACCAGTCAAAGGCTTGTATCGCGTGGGAGACAGCACCATGCCGGGAATTGGCGTCCCCGCCGTCGCAGCATCGGGTATTTTGTGCGCGAATACTTTAGTAAATTCGGATGTTACAGCACAATTTTTGTAAGTTATCCCAGAAGGAAGAAGGAAGAAGGAAGAAGGAAGAAGGGAAATTAACTGGTTCCCTGCCTCTGGCTGGGAACCGAGCTCCAGAGGCTCTGCCTCGCTTGCAAAAAAACAGGAGGCAGAGCAATAGTGAAATGCGTTCCCAGCCAGAGGCAGGGTACGAGGAAAAAACTACTTTTTACAAAATCTGCCTGCTCCCAAAACTGATTATCCACCAGCGGCAAAAGCGCCCATAATTGCGATCGACAAAGCCAAACCTGGCAACAGCAGCAATCCTAACATTAAAGCATCGTGTCCGCTCATCACTTTCTCCTGATATTGACGTTAAACATTATACTATATAAACCGCCATCTTGCCTCGGCCTTAATAATTAAAACCGGCATATAGATTCAGGATTGACAGGGCAAATTTTATTAACAATGGGATTCCCGCGCAAGTCCAGGGTAGTTAACTTTTGCAAAGATTGCAGGGAACTGATATCAGAGATTTGATTGTTGTACAAGTCGAGTAAAAATAAATTATTTAAAGCTTGTAGCGCGCTGGTATCCGAAATCGGGTTGTTGAACAGATAAAGTTCAGTCAAATTAGTTAACGATTTCAGCGGACTGATGTCGGATATTTGATTGTTACCGAGGTTGAGTTCAATTAAATTAGTGAGCGATGTCAAAGGAGTAATATCTGATATTTGATTTTGGAATAAAACCAATTTATTTAAGTTAGTTAGAGCTTTCAAAGGAGTAATGTCTGATATTTCATTTCCGAAGAGAAACAGCGTAGTCAGATTTTTTAAGGAAGCCAGCGGGGTGATATCCGATATTTTATTATTGTAAAGGTAGAGTGTCTGGAGTTCAGTTAAATTTTCCAGAGGAGCGATATCTGAAATTTGATTGTTGTAGAGAATCAGCGCGTTTAAGTTAGTTAAGTTTTTCACCGCAGTGATGTCGGAAATTTTGTTGTCAAACAAGACAAGTGCGGTAAGATTAGTTAGCCCTGCTAGGGGACTGATATCTGAGATTTGATTGGTATCGAGAACGAGTTGAGTCAGATTTATTAGAGATGAAAGCGGGCTGATATCTGATATTTGATTGACATCCATAATCAAAGTTTTCAGATTGGTTAAAGATTGCAGGGGAGCGAGGTCAGATATTCGATTGCTGCCGAGGATAAGATTAGTAAGTTTAGTGAAAGATGAGAGGGGACTGATATTGGTAATTTGAAGATTTTTGAGGTTAAGTTCTGTTGTATTAGAAAGCAGTGCGTTGGCTAGATCGCACTCGGAAGTGTCTGATATTTGCAACAGTATTTCTACCGTATGTTTGGCGTCGGGCGAGAGATTCTCTTTTTGCTGGCACCAATCGGGAAAGTTATTATAATTTGTCATGGGCTGTGCTGCCTTAATCGATTTTAGATGGGAGATTTAAAATTTTAGATAAGTATAGCAATTCTATTTCATTTGTGAATGAGATTTTTGTCTGGTTTTGAGAAATTTAAGCAAAAATTGTGTAAAGTAATCTTAACATCCTTAATTTAATTGCATTCGCAGGAGCCAAGAGCCAACTATGACACCAGAACTCATTTTTAATGCCGGTAATCTGTTCGTTGTGCCTTTCTGGGCAATTATGATTTTATTGCCCAACTGGGGAATTACCCGAAAAGTGATGAATTCCTTTATTCCGTTTGCAGTGCTAGCCGTTTTGTACATATATTTGTTTGGTAGCAGTCTGACTGCGGAAAATGCGGCTGCTTTGTCCAATCCCAAGCTAGCAGATATTGCTAAGTTTCTGGGGGAGGAAACGGCGGCGGCTACGGGATGGATACATTTTTTAGTGATGGACTTGTTTGTCGGGCGCTGGATTTATTGGGAAGGACAGCGGACAGGAGTTTGGACGGTTCATTCTTTGGCTTTGTGTTTTTTTGCTGGGCCGATGGGATTGCTTTCTCATATTGTAACTGCTTGGATTACTCAAAGGTTTTTCCCGAGTTCTGAGGCGGCGGAAACTGTTACTTCATCGGTTTAGGCAGAGGGTTTTTAATACCTTGGATGTTAGCTCGCATCCGGTTGCATCGAAATGATTAAACCGCGAAGGCGCAAAGGACACGAAGGAAGAGAAAGAAGAATTTGCAGTTCTTCCTTCGCGCTCTTGGCGTCTTCGCGGTTCATTTAATCTTACGACCTAACAGAACTCGAGCTAATACAAGTCCGAATCAAACAAAGTTGATATCAATCATCCACTCTTGGAGGCAGAACCTAATTATGTAGGGCTTGCTGAATAATCGAGTGCATATTGCGTCGCGAAAGGTTTCGAGCGCGTGATCGAGAATAAAGTGCAAGATAAACAGGTAAAATAGGTCAAAACCCGTGCATCACCACCTGAGCTCATGTACAAAAAGGTTGAGCTTGCTCCCATCCCACCCTTGGACTTTGAACTAGCCAACGGCTCTAAATTGTCACCAGATAACCGTTGGGTAAAGATGGCCCAAGTAATACCGTGGTCAGAATTTGAATCAGAATATGCTCAAAACTTCCCCACAGAAATGGGTGCACCAGCCAAATCATGGAGGATGGCGTTGGGGGCATTAATTATTAAGGAAAAATTAGGGGTTAGTGATCGGGAAACAGTAGAACAAATCCGTGAAAACCCGTATCTGCAATACTTTATCGGTCACTCAAGCTACAGTAACGAGCTGCCATTTGACCCATCACTATTGGTTCACTTTCGCCAAAGAATTAGTCCGAACTTAATTAATAAAGTGAATGAACGAATGGTCGAAAAAATGCGCTCCATCACCCCAGTAAAAAAAAAAGGATTCGGACGCCAAAAATGAGTCACCCAATCGAGGAAAATTAATCATAGATGCGACCTCGGCCCCAGCAGACATTACCTATCCGACCGACTTAGGACTATTAAACAAAGCCAGAGTTCATACCGAAAAAATTATAGACATCCTGTATAAACAGATCAAATATCAAACCAGTAAAAAACCAAGAACCTACCGTAATATCGCCCGAAAAGATTACTTATTAATAGCAAAACAAAGAAGACCATCCCGCCACAAAAAAAGACAGGCAATTAAAAAACAACTTCAATATATCAAAAGAAACCTCGCTCATATTGAACAGCTAATCGAGTCAGGTGCGACTCTCGAACGCCTGAGCAAAAAGCAATATAAAACCTTGCTAGTCCTCACAGAGGTCTATCGCCAACAGCAATGGTTATTTGATAACAATAAACAGAGCATTGAGGATAGAATAGTAAGTTTAAGCCAACCCCATATCCGTCCCATAGTCAGAGGAAAAGCCGGAAAAAGCGTAGAGTTTGGAGCCAAACTATCAGCCAGTTGCTTTGAAGGATATATATTTTTAGACAGGATGAGCTGGGATAATTTTAACGAATCAAGAGACTTAAAAGCACAAATAGAAGCATATCATAGCTTCACAGGGTATTATCCAGAGTCAGTTCATGCAGATCGCATTTACCGAAATCGGGAAAACCGAGCATG
>NZ_JAUBQB010000197.1:0-1270 GCF_036701035.1 Microcoleus sp. Pol7_B2
CTGGGGGGGTGACAAGGCGGTCAGGAGCTAGATAGAATCTGGGCTACAGCCTTCATCCCCCGTTGATAAAAATGGCGTTTATTTGGAGTTAATGTCATTAGCTCTTGCACTTCTTGGGCATATTTTTCCAGGTTACTTAGCCATTGTTGACTATCTAGACCACTGCCAAAAGAACTACGTCTCGGATACTTTCTGCTTGGTTCTTTGGGGCGGGAAACGTACTTTTTACTCCCGGTCTTTTTAAGGGCTGTACCTTGGATGATAGCACTCGTATAAGCCAAGGCTATTAGTAAAATCAGCGCCCTCAATCGCTGACCTTGTAAGCCGGTTCCCTCTAAATTATAGCCTCCGCTTTTATAATCTCGGAACATTTCTTCTATCCCCATCCGCTGTTGATAGGCGGCTATTGCTTCTGACAAAGAACCTAAATCGGTCAGTAAAAACCAACCCTCTTTCATCGAGGCTCCCCGATACTTCCTCTTCCATTTACCAACGACATTAAATCCTTTTACGGGTTGCGTCTTGCGGACTCTTACTCCTTGAAAATAGCGAGAGACACCCGGAGCCAATCCCACCTCTTTTAAAGCTTGCCATTTTTCAGGCTCTGTTTCGATACAGGTCGAGCATTTCAATCGCAAACAAAAGGATAAACCTTTCTCCATGAGCCAGCTAGCGAACTCGACGCAGCAGAATTCCCGATCGCCTAAAACGACTACTTGATAATCTTGCAAGAGTGGTAAAATCTCGCTAATAGCCTCTTTTTGCTCCCTGAAATTACTACTTCCTAATTGGGGTAAAAGTGACCAACTTAAAGGAATGGCTCTTCTCTCCCATACTAGGCTTACCATGAGGAGATTTATCGCTCCCCATTGACTCCGGTCAATCACGATTGATAAGCTCTGACCCGCTTGATAGTAAGTCGTTAACCAATAGGTTATTAGTGGATACCAAATCTGCCTCACTGTTAATTCCGGTAAAGATAAAAACCTTTGTAACTTCCGACGCCGACTTTCAGACAAAATGAGGGACGGAAAAACTCTGGCTAATCGTTCCAACTTCACTTGCCTTTCTGATTGCAGCACATTGAGCAAGAGTCCTAATACCCAAACTTGAGCGGTTGTTAAGGATTTTTGGAGATGCGTCTGATAGAATTGAGGTAACATATTTTGTGATAGGTAACCGGTAACTTTGATCGGACCTATCTTTTTTTACCATAATCCAGTCAAATCCTTATTCTATCTGGCTTTGAGCGGGGTTGTCACCCCGCCAG